>JBFKOL010000335.1:0-4798 GCA_041628815.1 Saprospiraceae bacterium
CCTGCGCATTTTCCGTTGTCAGAAGAAGTATTCATAGGAAATATAGGCTTTAAGGATGTCGCCTGTAAAAAGCAGGATGGAGAAGCAGGTATTTTTCTATTCCGAATCGGTTAAAGCATGCATTATTGAGCCCGAAACGGTCCTCCACTCCCGCCATATTCAGCAGCACGAGCCTGCCCGCTGCCATAACTCATTTAAACAAGCGCAGGCGGGCTTTTGGATACTTTTGGCGGTACAAAAGTATTAGAAGAATCATGTTGGCCGATTCCCCGGACAACAATGATTTTTAAATCAGGATTATGATTTGATCCGATTCGGCAACTTGTTGCTGGCCGCTCTGGTGTATCTGTAGTTCGAATGGTGAAACCCATTGATAAAATCGGTGGTTTCCCTTATATTTTTAAGCAAGAGCATGCGTTCTATAGATTGTTGAAACCAAAAAATCCTATGCATCTGTCTGAAGTACAAACTGTTCATGTCCTCAATGGCGACGCCCTGGCCGAAAGGTTCCCTGAAAATTTCAAAAATGATGGGATTATAGTTTGCCGGGAGTGTTTGGTGGATGGCGATGTCAGGGGAGACCTGGGCTACGATTTCTGGAGAAAAAGAGCAAATTTTATTTGCAGCACTTATGGAGGCAGTTTAGCGGAATACAATTCGCAATGCAGGGATGAACTCAGTCGCATACAGATGCTTCGCGACGATCAAAAGGTGTACCTGTGGTTTGAGGATGATTTATTCTGCCAGGTAAACATGTGGTTTGTATGCCACATCATTTTTGAGCATACTTCCCTGGAAAAGATCTTCCTGGTTCGCCCCGATGGAATGCTCGAAAAAGGATTTGGTGGAATCAAAAACGATCAATTGTCCCAGCTCATTCGCGATGCCATACCGCTGGACAGGAGCGATATGATTTTGACTACCATGCTATGGAAGGCATACCAGCACAACGACATCTATGAAATGCTTTCAGCTGCAGGTATGCTGTTGTCGAAGCTGCCACAAATTGTGCAGGCTGTTCATGCGCATATCGACCGGATACCCGTAAAGGGAGATCGGGGCAGACCCAAAAAGACGCTGTATAGTCTGATGACCGAATTGGAGACAGATGATTTTGGCACCCTTTTCAGGGCATTCTCCCAACGAGAAGCCATCTACGGTTTTGGAGACTTCCAGGTATTTCAAATGATACAGGATGTGCGACGCAATGGGCTCAAGCCCGATGGAAGGTAATTTTAATAAACCCTTTGGCTCCTGCGGATACAGCAGGAATCATTTAATTTCTTAAATTGACTAATTCCTGGGTCTGGTAAAGATGGACTTCAATTACCGTCAAGCCTGCTCACCGCGTAATTTCTTTCATGATTGCTTCGGTGGACGAGGTACCAATGCGGTCGCAACCTGCCTCTTTAAAAAGGACCAATTCTTCCAGGGTTCGTATGCCACCAGAAGCTTTAACTCTTACTTCCTTGCCTACATTTGCCTTCATCCATCGAACATTGTCAAGAGTCGCTCCTGTATACTGGTAATGGCCATTTGACAATTTGTTATATCCAAATCCCGTCGAGGTTTTCACAAAGTCTGCCCCGGCGTGGGTGCAAATTTCGCAAAGCCGTTTGATCGCCAACCTGTCATTGATGTAATCTGTCTCAAAAATGACTTTCACCAGAGCATTGTAAGAGTGGCATAACTGGGTCATGGATATTACCTCATTTTCTATATAACCCCAATCCGCGTCGAGAACCTTGGCAATATTAATGACAAAATCCACCTCTTTGGCTCCAGCCGAACACGCTTGAGCGGCTTCCTTCATCTTTGCCTCGATGAAAGAGTTGCCTGCAGGAAAACCGGCAACACAAGAAACATCCACACCCGAGCCCTGGAGTATATTCACTGCATCGGGAACGGCATAAGGTTTTACACACAACGACGCCACCCCGTATCTGGCGGCAATGGTGCAAGCTTCGTTCAACGCCTCGTCCCCATGGGTCGGGTGAAGAACTGCGTGATCAATAAGTGAAGCAATTGAATTCAGTTTAATCATTTTGATCAATTCATTAGATAATTCATCCCAGGTCGGTTAATATTTCGGCAGAAGATAAATATATGAGTAAATGCCCGAACAAATGACGCATGGCCGAGGACAAGTAACCCGAATGCCCACTGAACGAGTTTGAGGTTTCCAAAGTCTCATCACCCTCTACTAATGTGAAGTATGCGTTTAGAAATCAGGGTCCCGTAAAGCTTGCCATGCCGGGTGAATTCTCACATATGTGGCTGGTGCCGACCGTACCCGGTGGAAAAGACACAATCAAATGGTCCTCGGTGGTTCGGCCCTTGTCAGTGAATCCTAAATACCGTTTGTTGAACTTTTCCGAACCACGGGATAATTACCATTGAACTCCATCAGTTGCGGCAATTTTGATGATCTCGGGATAACCCATAGTCTTTCTGAGACCAGAAGTACCGGTATTGTCCTGGGAGGGATGGTTACATGGTAAACGACTTTACTCCATCGCTTCCCCAAACCATTTACCTGCCGCGACACATTAATCCCGATAAGAGCAACATAATCATCGTAGGAGAATGGTGCAAGAATCCAAGTTTTACCCCTTGGCCCTCAGCAGCCATAAAATCTTATTTGTCTAAATTCATTGTTACAAATGAGTACATGATGGTCAGTCATTCTGATAATTAAAAATCAGGAAATATCAACAGGTTTTTTTGAGTGGTTCTAGCCTGCCTGGCATTCTCTGCTTTCGTGCAGGACATTCCAAAATGGTATACCGAAGAAATGAACAGAATGGAAGGTGCCTGAACGACGGACAATCCCAATCGAGGATCTTCACCTGACGCAGTTGAGTCCTTCGCTTTGGAATGGCGGAAGCCGCACGAGGAAAACGCTCTCCTCGGGCGGCTTTACGGTCTGCGCAATGGCCAGGAGACCGCTACATATTGGCATTTTTTACAATCATGGAACGACACTACCCGTTCTGCACAACTATTTTAATAGAATTAGGATGTGTGGGTAGAAGGGCAAATGTATAGGATGGACGATACCACTCTCGAAGGCGTACAGGAATTTCATTACCCGGATGGTGGGAAAGTAAAAACGCGGCATAAAATCCAGTCCGATGGATCAACGGAAAAATCCCGGACGGGATGACGCTTGCACTATTCACCTCCGATGGAATAGAGGTGCGAGACCTCAATACGGGGGTTCTTAAGTTTCATTTCACCGATCACAGCCGTGCGGGTTACGGCATCGGTTTTGCTCCAGGAGGCAGTTACCTGGTAACAGGCTCTTACGACCAGACATTCCGTTTTTGGAACTTGGCCAATGGCCGATGTCTCATGACCTTTCAAGGTTATCGAGAAAACATATACAGCGCACAATTCTTATCTGAGAAAGAGCTTATGATAGGCTCTTCCAATGGCCAAATGTACTACCACAATTTTAAGTAGTTGAGGTCACCAATAAATAGGGTTCTAAATATGATCATTCGGACTCATTATTCGTTTATATGAAAAAGATTCATGAAAAGATTTCTGTTTTACGGATTGATCATGTCCTGTTTGTTTGTGTCGAGTTGCTCTGAAGACGATATGGACGTAACGGTTCAGTTCAGGATGCGGTACGGAGATCAGCCTTTGATCATAGGCAACACATATAGCTATCCCGATGGCAAGGCTATTCAGTTTACGAGGGTCAGTTTTTTCATCTCAGACGTGAAGGCCTATGATGACGCGAAGGAATATGACCTATCGGAAGTCGAAATGGTGAATCTTACCCACAGCCATCTCACTGCTGCTGATGCCCACGAGGGATACATAGTCTCGATGGGTTCAGTTCCCACCAACCAGATACGAGGTATTCATTTTGCATTGGGGTTGAATGAAAATGAAAATTCGACAGTACCTAGTGAATACCCCGCAAATCATCCTCTTTCAAACAGCGGAGAATACTGGATAGCTTGGAACAGTTATATTTTCGTCAAGATTGAAGGCTTCGTCGACCTGGATGACGACAAAGAGTTGGAAACAAGTGTCGCTTTGCACCTTGGTTCAAATGAAGCCTACAGAATGGTTAATGTAGAACAGATTTCAGAAAATGGAAATATATCCATAGATCTCGATGTTAGAAAATTATTTGAGATCAACGCGATATACAATATAGAGGAGACACCACATATACATAGTTTGACCCAACTGGCCCAGACCCATTTCCTGATGGATAACCTTCAGAAAGTACTGGAAAACACGAATTGACTAGGATACCGGTTTGTCGCTTTCATATACCTTCGAGGTGCATAAGCCGAATTGATGGTCTATTTTTCAAAATGCAGAATGATGAACAAACAACCGATGGTATGATTATGAGATGTAAGATAGTCGGACCAATGGGTAAATTCTCAATAACCATCGGCACTTGTTTATACTCGATCCTGATTTCTTTGGCATTGGGGTCGTGTAATCATGCCGACGGAAATAGTCGGGTAATGAACATTGCTGTAGCCTCCAATGTCTTTCATCCTATCAGGGAAATTGCTCTGGAGTATGAAAAGCAAACCGGCATATCGTCCAAGATCGTACAAGGATCTTCCGGAAAACTTACGAGTCAAATCAAGCAGGGTGCTCCCTTCAATGTATTTGTTTCCGCCGACACGGCTTATACCTGGTCACTTTATGCCGATAGCCTGACCCTGGAAAGACCCATGCGATATGCCTCCGGAAAATTGATGCTTTGGTCACTGAACCATACCCTTGACAAAGGGCTGGAAAGCCTTCAATCTGGTTC
>JBFKOL010000336.1:0-4797 GCA_041628815.1 Saprospiraceae bacterium
AATGTTAATTTGAAGGCTTTGAGTCCCAAATTGATCAAGTGCTGAGAAAGTCTTACCATATCATCAATCTTATAGATTCCTGAAAGACATAAGCGAGCGAAAGGGGCAAGCCTTCTTTCCAGCAACAGTTTTTAACCATACGGAACCAATTTTGTCCAGGCTAACTTCTAAAGAATAGGAAGACCAGTAAGGCCATGACCTCATCCGCGAAGAAAGAAAGATTAAAACATCACTATCACGATGGTTTTAGCAAAGGACTGGACGATGCCTTAAGGGGAATACCCCCTAAACACATATCGCATATCTTGAGGCTTTCTTCGGCCTATATGAAAGAATGGGAAAATGGTTACCTAGAAGGATACCGATCGGGCATAAACCATTTGAAGAAAAAATGACCATGGTTCGCTTTGAATCGCCAGCGCACCTGCCAAATTTTCCGTGTTTATTACCTATCTTTCGATAAAACGATCCGATGGATTCTTTCAATTGGCCTGTCATTCTTGGGGCGAGCCTTATACCACTTCTATTCGGCGGCATCTGGTACTCCAAAGCGATTTATGAGAGTATTACGGGTGATAAAAGCACTAATCGCAAGCATGGAACATGGATTTAAATCCTTTGTTATCTCATGGGAATTCCAATTGCCTATACGCTCAATGCTTTTTACCTCGCTCACGAAGTACACGAACAAATTTGGACACACGGAGCCATACACGGCACGCTTTTAGGGCTTTTTGTCAGTACTCCAGTCTTAGCAGTACATTTCGCTTTTGAAGGGGATCGCTCGATGCGAAACAGTCTTTATCACATTGTTTATTGGATCATAAGTATAGGCCTAATCGGTGCGGTAGTCTTTGCGGGAGTTTGAAGAAAATGAAGCGATGTGATTGATTGAGCATACCGGAAGTTATAGTTTCTGAGGGCCTCGATCCAATAAATCATACTTCGTCTGGTATTTTGAGGAATGATTTATATGAAACGCCTTCCTTGCCAAACGAACATGGAAACCCTCGATAACGATCATTCATCACCGACAAGGTAGGAGAGCAATGAATAAGGTATTGCAAATGAGGTATGACCCAATTATTTGACTTTAATCGGACCATTTGTTCCTATGCAATTTCCTCGGAATTTCAAAGGAAGTAAGATAAGGTAATACAATGTCGATGACGGCCCCCTTATCAATGTTCAAGACCAGTCTTAGTCAAAAAGTATATCAATAATTTCACATTTTTGCACGCTGGCAAGGATGTGATCAGTTAATTTTGAAAGGTAAAATTACTCCCTGCAAGGATTATGGAAAACGGCATGTTGAATGATGAAGTACGCGCCTTCCTGTCTCCTGGTATCCGACCTATGTATGTAGGTGGCCAATGGATACACGGCGACCCCGGTCAAACCATTGACGTAGTCAATCCGGCTACTGAAAAAGTACTGACAAGGGTTTACTGTGCCGGTGCATCCCTCGTAAATAAAGCTGTGAGCGAGGCGAATAAAGCTTTTGAACACAATGCTCCATGGCGAAGGATGACCCCGCGCGAAAGAGAGCGCATCCTGTTGACTATGGCCGACCTCATTGAATCTTCCGCCGAGACCATTGCACAGTTGGTAACCCTTGAAAACGGGAAGTTGTTCTCCCAGGCATTTTCGTCAGATGCCATGGGTGCCGCTCACACGTTCAGATACTTTGCAGGCTGGGCTACTAAGCTGGAAGGAGCTACCCTTGACTCCTCAATAAATAACAAAAACGCGGCGGGATTTGCTTTTACACAGCGTGAGCCGGTGGGGGTGGTGGCCGCGATCGTTCCCTGGAATTTCCCCTTTTCGATTGCCGCATGGAAAGTAGCCCCTGCTCTTGCTGCGGGATGCACGGTAATATTAAAGCCCAGCGAAGAAACGCCATTGTCGGCTTTAGTGATGGCACAATTGTCAAAGGAAGCGGGATTGCCTGACGGTGTTTTCAATGTTCTCACAGGAGACGGAGCACATACAGGAAGAATGCTGACAGAATCAAAGAATATCGACAAGATTACTTTTACCGGGTCTACCACTACCGGTAAATCCATAGGTCAAACGGCCATGACTCATATGACCGGTCTTTCTCTCGAACTGGGGGGAAAGTCTCCGGCCATAGTATTCGCTGACAAAGCTGGGGAACGAAATACAGTAAAAGGCGTCATCAATGGAATCTTTCGTAATCAGGGTCAGGTATGCGTGGCAGGATCCCGGGTATACATCGAAGCTAAAAGCTATGAAAAGTTTGTAGGTGATCTAAAAGAAGAAGCTGAAAAAATGAAACTGGGCAACGGTTTTGAAAAGGACATCGATCTCGGACCGTTGGTTTCTGCCACCCACCTCGAGAGAGTGCAGGGTTTCATAGATCGAAGTATCAGCCAGGGAGCAAAACTTGTCTGCGGGGGAAAACAGATGAACCGAAAAGGCTATTTTCTTCCACCGACCATACTGGAAACAAAGGATAATCACCTCGAAATCGTCCGCCAGGAAGTTTTCGGTCCCGTCCTGGTAGCTTTGCCGTTTCATTCGCTTGATGAAGCCATCGAACTGGCTAATGACAATGAAATGGGGCTGGCTGCAACGGTATGGACATCGGATATCCATAATGCCTTTTCCTTGGTCAAAAGACTCGAAGCTGGTGTGGTTTTTGTCAACTCGCCAGTGCGGTCTGACCCTAATCTGCCGCTCGGCGGATTCAAGGAGTCTGGGTTAGGCAGCGAGCTGGGCAAATCGGGGGTTTACGCCTATACGAGAATTAAGTCGGTAAACATCGCCTATTAAATGGAAACATCTAAAACAGCAAATACGGAACAAAAAAAAGAATATCTAGGGGGCAAGACGCGCGAAGATGTGAAAGGAGGTAAAGATCTTGTCAAATTGTCCTCTAACGAAAATTTACGGGGACCTTCACCTCTGGTTCTTGACGCAATCAACGACAGGCTCTCTATGGTCCATGAATATCCGCCCAGGACAGACAGGACACTGAAGAAGTTACTTGTTCAGATGGAAGACCACCCACTGCCGGATGATCATTTTATCACTGCAAATGGGGGCACAGAAATCGTTCAAATGATTGCCCAGACTTTCCTCCGGGAGGGAGACCAGTGCATAGCGTCTACTCCATGCTTCAGGCCTTACATTATGTTTTCCGAGAAAACTGGTGCCAGTGTGCATGATGTACCTTTGCTACCACCGGACTATAAACTCAATTGCAGAGGCATCCTTGATAAGGTGAACGAAGCAACAAAGGTGATATGGCTTTGCAGTCCCAATAATCCAACCGGTACGCATATTGGCAAGGTTCAGTTACGCCAACTCCTGGAACACTTGCCCGGACATACCCTTGTCGTATACGACGAGGTATACAGGCATTTTACCGATGCCGCGGATTACCTGACGGCGTTACCCTATGTTCGTGCGGGATATCCCGTCATTGCTATCAACAGTTTTTCCAAAGTTCATGGATTGGCAGGTATGCGGATAGGGTATGCTTATGGACACCCCGTTTTAATTCAAAAACTGATAAAGAACGTTCGTCCTTTCCACATCAATACACTGTCTTTGCTTGCGGCAGAAAAAGCATTATTAGATCAGCGACATGCCAGGGAAACCGTAGAAATGATAGCAGCGGAAAAAACCTGGATCTACCAGAATCTCAAGACTCTTAATGTGAAGTTCTGGCCGAGTCAATCCAATTTCATTATGATTCATCCACATATGGATGCCTTCACATTCGAGCAAAAGATGCTTGAACGTGGAGTCATGGTCCGACCCGTAGAGAATTTCGGAGCTCCTGGCTGTGTAAGGGTGACCATTGGCCGGCGAAGTGATAATGAGAAATACATTGAAGCCTTGCGCTGGATAATCAATTATTCGGGACTATGGGGAAAAGTATGACAGGAGGACAAGCCGTAGTTAGGGCTTTGATCCATGAAGGAGTAAAGGTGATTTACGGTTTGCCAGGGGTTCAGAATGATTATCTCTATAACGCGCTCTATGACTATCGCGATGAAATCCGCGTGATTCATACACGACACGAACAGGGAGCAGGGTATATGGCACTGGGTCACTACCTGGCATCTGGTGATCCGTCAGTATGTAACGTGGTCCCGGGTCCCGGTTTTTTGAACAGTAGCGCAGCCCTTGCCACGGCATGGGGTCTAAATGCCAAAGTATGCTGGCTCGTAGGACAAATACCCACAAAGGCTCAGGGTAAATTGAAAGGCAGCCTTCACGAAATACCGGATCAACTGGCCATTATGGGTCAGTTCACCAAATATGCAAAGGCGGTCAAGAGTCCTAAGGATGTACCTGCTGCTGTCAATGAAGCGTTTTATCAAATGCATTCAAACCGGCCACGTCCTGTAGGTCTCGAAGTAGCCATGGATATATTGCAGCAAACGGATGAAGTGAAATTTTCAGACTACACTCCAAAAATTCCTACTATGCCACAGGCCAGCATGGAGGATATTCAGGTTGCCGCCGAATTGATTGCCCGTGCGAAATGCCCGATGATATTCGTAGGAGGGGGAGCACAGCATGCGAGTGTGGCGGTTACAAAACTGGCCGAACACATCCAGGCACCTGTCTTTTCCTACCGGACGGGAAAAGGCATTGTCTCCGCGCGCAACGCCCTGTCTTTACCAGTTCCTGCGGCGCACGAACTGTGGCACGAAGCAGATGTCGTAATCACCATCGGCAGCCATGCACGTATGCCCCTGGCCAAATGGGGTGCAGATGAGAATTTGACGCTGATAAGCATCAATGTGGACCCCGACGAAC
>JBFKOL010000337.1:0-4794 GCA_041628815.1 Saprospiraceae bacterium
GGTCTCGTGTGAAGATGTCATCAGCCTGGAACTTGAAGAAGCACCTCAACAAATTGTTGTGGATGCCTGGATCAATAACCTCGAAGAAACCCAGTTCATTGAGTTGACCTGGTCACAACCTTACTTTGATCAAAACGAGCCAAAGGGAATTACCCATGCCGGAGTAACGGTGAGAAGGGATGATGGTAAGAGCTTTACCTTTAACCACGACGGCAAGGGTCGCTATTCATGGACGCCATCTGGCGATGGTTCCTTAGGTTATCCTGGTGATGCATTTACGCTCGAAATACTAATGGAAGGGGCCGAGCTTTCATCCAGTACTGTAATGACCAGAGTCCCTTCAATCGACTCCATAGGCTTCGAATATCGGGAAAATGAGATTTTCCAGGAAGATGGAATCTATGCACAGTTTTATGCGCGGGATTTCTTAGGAAAAGGTGACACCTACTGGATAAAAACTTTCAAGAATGGTCAATACCTCGCCAAGTCGCAAGAGCTCAACCTTGCCTACGATGCAGGTTTTGATGCGGGAACCGGCATTGACGGACTCGTATTCATACCACCCATTCGCGAACTCGTCAATGCGCTGGACGAAGATCTCATCGCTCAACCTTATGTTCCGGGTGATACGATTGTCGTGGAGATTCATTCTTTGTCCGAAGGAGCTTTTCAATTTATGGAAATTGCCAGGGACCAGATTAATAATGGTGATAATGGTATTTTTTCTCTACCTCTGGCAAATACGAGAACTAACATTTCGATTTCAGGTCCCGCAGAGAACACACCGGTTCTGGGGTATTTCAATGTAGCTGCAGTATCCAGGCTACAAAAAGTCGTGCCTTGATCAGCGGTTTGTCTCGAGACTATACTGGAGCAACAGATAAAAAGCATCTTTTAGCTTTTCTCCAAACCCGCAAAGGTGCAAAGCCACAATCTTGGAATAAAGCGTTCCGGCCCTGCCGTCTTTCATAATTCGAAACAAGCTGTCGATGTTTTCGAAATCTTTCCATTTTATGATTTCCATGGATATTTCGCTCACGATGTTCTCGAAGATTTCACGAAGCCTTTCGACATAAACCAGTTGGAAGATTTGATTTTTTGTAAGGCAAGGAAAATGTATATAGCTGGACTTGTACTGTGCAAACGCATGATGAGGAATGATAAAAAGATCGTTGGGGTTCATAATCCCTCCCAGTTGAAAATCCTTTTCACTCAGGACAATGAATTGCTTTCCGGAAGGAATTTTGTAGTCGGAAAACCTGCGATAAGCGTTCAAAAACCGGACATCCCTTGAGTCGATACATTCAATCCCCGAAGCTATCAACAACGCTGGATGCAGGACCATAGAATCCCACCTTGGCTCCATTATACATTAAAATTTTATCTAATGTATAACTTATTGATTTATAAACAAAGAAAAGATAAATAGTTCTTATTCACATACATATCACACATTGGGTACTGCAACCGGTTGCTGATCTTTTAGGCTGCGTGACAACTGGGTATTCTCCGCACGTTATTTAAGGTGTCCAGCAAAGAGCGTCTTGCCATACGCTCCATAATGGAAAGCGGTCGCCGTTCGGCTCTTTGAACCTTACAGATGTAGTAATTATCAATGGCAAGGCTGTTACAAACTTCCCTGACCCTGGGATGCGCTCCGATATAGTTGAATATCCAGTTAGCTTCTTTCAGGCTTCCAATCATTTGTGCTATCGTTTTTCGGCAATATTTCGTTGACCCGCTATCCAGGCCATCCGAGACAATCGTAACCATTTTCACAACCGGACATATTTGACGTTTGGATGCTACTTGAATTAAGCCGATTCCCAGGCCCACAGCGTCAAACAAAGGTGCACAACCGGCAGGATGGTAATCTGCTGTATCCAGAGGTTTGGCGAAGGCCACTCTTGTATTGTACAAATGCTGTACAATTCCCCCACCGCCAAAACGCAAAAAGGTCAGCCTGTGGTCCTTAGCATCGGCATCCGCAGAGGATACAATAGAAGACAATGTTTGGTTAAAGGCAGCTACCGCTTCCTCTTTACAAAATCGCATGGTCCTGCTTTCATCTAAAATGAACAGGTGCTGTACGACGGTACGGTTTTCAGGATATTGCATTGGGATAAGATTTTGATTGTGAACAATGTCCCAAAGAAAACAGGTATCATGCAACCTATATACATGATAAAATAATCTAATATAAGTTGCTCATATTTTGAGCCGCCTCTTTCACCATTTCCATTATGTGCGCCGGTGACAAGATTCTAATGTGCTCTCTGAAGCTGCAAATCTCACTGATCAATTCATAATTCGGAATGACATAAATTTTGAACAGGGCACGGTCATTTTCTTTACGGACCAACACCTGGCTTTTGTGAATGGGCCTGGTGAGCAGGTAGTCTACCTGAACCCCGTATGCCTCAAACACGATTTCCTCTTTCTGAGCAGTATGGTCAAGTGTTATCCCCACGATATGGTCAAAATAATGCCGGATATCAAACTCCTCACTATCCCTGAAAGACTCAAATGTTTCTCGAATATCCCTAATGCGGTCAAGAGCGAGCGTCCGCATGCCAGCCTTGTTAGCAGCAAAACCGATCAAATACCACCTCTGTCGGTATTCTTTCAAAAGATATGGGCTCATAAGGTATGTGGATTTTTGACGGCCAAAAGGCTGGTAGAGTATGTTCAGGGAACGCTTGTCAAGAATGGCCTGGTAAAGGGTGTACAACCAATTTTGACCGGGCGCATCTTCCGGGTGATCAAACTGGATAACGGGCTTAAGACTCTTCTCCCTGAAGTCGATGGAATGCTGCAATTTCGTAATGATGCTCTGAATGCCAATCATCTCACGAAAACCTGCAAATTGACGCAAGGCAGCAAGGGCTTGTTCAAGAGTACGCTTGTCCTTCCTATTGATCGGACTCTCAGAAAGGCTGTAGGACGCATCGGCGTAATAATAACTCTTCTCTTTCCTGTCATAGGCTATCGGGGCATGGTAACCCAAAATTTCATTGGATCGCATCGCTGCCAAATCCCCTTTGATGGTCCGTTCACTCAGCGTAATTTCTTCACCCGTGGTATGATAGATCTCCCTGCTGCATGCCTCGGCAAGACTCTTCCAGTCCCAAACACCATTCCGGTCTCGTAAACACCGGTCTATGGTACGGTATCGAATAATCGCGTGCTTATTTGTGGCCAACTTGTGATACTATTAGGGTAAACGGACGGATACTTTCATGAATGATCCACATGGGAAATGCGAAATCTTCGCATGCAGGTATCATGCATATCCTTTGCACGAAAGTACATCAGATTCGTCAAAAAATAAGAAACAAAACATATGGATACACCATTTTTTGCGTACGTACCTCTTACCATTCTCGTCATCAACAGCATTTTGCTCATATGGCTGATACTCAGAAAAAGAAACAATGAGATCGCGGACCTCGTAGCAAAAGTAGCACAGTTTCATCAGTTGCATTCCCATGAAATCACTTCACTCAGCCGCGAATTTTCCATCCTGTTGAAAAGTCAGTTCGGGTCAATCGGGGATAAGATTTCTGACAATACAGACTATCAGGTCAAGGCTTTGATGTCATTTCAAAACCAACTGAATCACCTCATGCAAAACAGCGATCAGCGGCTCAAGGATATGCACGATACCACCTTGAAAGCATTACATCACTCGAAGCGTGAAATTCGCGAATCAGTGGATACCATGCGGAAAGAAAATGGAATCCATATGGAAAAGATGCGACTGACCGTGGATGAAAAATTGCATGCCACCCTTGAGAACCGGTTAGGCCAATCCTTCAAACTCGTCAATGATTCCCTTGAGAAAGTACAGAAAGGCCTGGGTGAAATGAAGCACCTGGCCAATGGCGTTGGAGATCTCAAGAAAGTCCTGTCGAATGTTAAAACAAGAGGTATGCTCGGGGAAATACAACTGGGCAACATCCTGGAACAAATATTGTCGCCGGATCAGTATGCATTGAATGTGGCCACCATCCCCAACAGTCACAATCATGTAGAATTTGCCATCCGGATGCCCGGGAAAGATGACACTTCACACGAAGTATGGTTGCCGATTGACAGTAAATTTCCCATGGACCGGTACGAAGTCGTATTGTCTGCCTATGAAACAGGCGATGTTGAAGAAGTTCAAAACGCCATTAAATCGTTGATGCAAACCGTTCGCGGCATGTCCAAGGACATTCGCAACAAGTACATTTCTCCACCTCATACGACAGAGTTTGGTATCCTTTTCCTACCAGTCGAAGGTCTTTATGCCGAAGTCGTTAGACACACCGAACTAGTTGAAGAACTTCAAAGACAACATAAAATAATGCTGGCAGGGCCAACCAACCTCGCAGCTTTTCTCAATTCCATCCAGATGGGCTTTCAATCCATCGCCATCGAAAGACGTAGCAGTGAGGTATGGAAGATTCTTGGTGAAGTAAAAACAGAATTTGGAAAGTTTGGAGATGTCCTTGCAAAAACCCAGAAAAAAATACTAGAAGCATCCAATGTTATCGATAAGGCCGGAGTACGGACAAGGGCCATCCAGCGCAAGCTGCGCAATGTACAGGAATTGCCGCAGTCAACGTCCCTGAACGAAGCATAATTGACATCCCAAACCTTATTATTGAAGGCCATATTCAGACAAACCTGGAAGTATACTTATTTTCGAAAAAAAAATTGAAAAATACCCTGCTCATCGGATTAGTCATTTTATCCCTTCTCAGCTGCCATAACCGGGATTATGTTGACAAGGAAGAAGTCACCATCTAC
>JBFKOL010000338.1:0-4790 GCA_041628815.1 Saprospiraceae bacterium
ACCCTGCCTGCTGAATGGGAATGGAAGACGGTATTGACATTTGTTTCGGCTTTGAGTGTCCTGGGCGCAGTGCTCTTGTTCGCAACGGTGGGTGAGGGTCCTCATCGAAAAAAAGCTCCCCGTTTTAATCCCTTGGCTTTGAAGCAGATTTTCAGCATCAAGGCTTTCCGTGCGGCTGCAGCAGGGTACTTTGGCCATATGTGGGAATTGTATGCTTACTGGGCGTTCATACCTGTGATTCTTAAGATTCATGCCAGCGAGAATGGAACAATCATGAGTATATCAATGGGCTCATTCCTTGCCATTGCCATGGGCTCAGCAGGATGCGTCGCAGGGGGTTATTGGTCGAGAAAATGGTCAAGCGCAAAAGTGGCCCTTTTTGCATTGGCTGCTTCTTGTTTATGTTGTCTCATTTTTCCCCTGGCATTTCAGTGGTCACCGGAGTGGTTCTTTGCATACCTGGCTTTTTGGGGTTTCACAGTCGTGATGGATTCACCACAATTCTCTACACTCAATGCCCGTACGGCGCCGCGCGAATGGATCGGATCAGCACTTACCATTGCAACTTGTATCGGCTTTGCCATAACCATACTGAGTATTCAGCTATTACAAAATCTGCTGGCGAGTTACGACATAAGTCAGATCATTTGGATCCTGGCCCTGGGACCTGCTTTGGGCATTTGGCAGACATTGCTACTGGTACGATCCAAATATTAAGCGCACAAAATACTCCTGAGATTTTCTAAGGCTATGTTGGATCCGCATAAGACTACACAAACTGTTTTTCCCTGGAAGCCATGCTTTTTTCTAAGGAGAGGTGCAAGAGCAACAGCTGCCGCACCTTCTATGATCTTGTGATGTGTATCAGCAAAATATCTAATGGCACCCCCGATCTCGTCTTCATTGATAAGAATGCAGTCATCCACCACTTCCTGACAAATCGGAAAAGTAACGGATTGTGGCTCTATGCCTCCAGCTGATCCGTCAGACAATGTAGGTTTAAAATGATCGAGATTGGTGATTTCCCCACGCCGAAGACTGAGCGTCATCTCTGGTGAATTCTCAGGCTGGCAGGCATGAATCACACTTTTCGGGGCATAGGATTTGATCCAAGTTCCTACCCCTGATATCAATCCTCCTCCGCCAACCGTAATCAGGAAATGATCAATCGAATGCTCTTTTTGCAATATTTCCATTCCCACGGTACCCTGGCCGCAAATAATGTCGTAGTCATTGTATGGCGAGACCCAAATCATATCCCTATCAATGGCCGCTTTTTTCGCTTCGAGTTCTGTCTCAAGGGAAGTGCCATTAATAAATTGAATATCAATGGGATAATGGGACAATGCCTCTACCTTTGCTTTATTGGCAGCAGCAGGAAGAAACACCGTCCCTGCGACACCAGTGATGGACGCCGCTCTCGCAAAGCCAAGTCCATGGTTTCCGGTAGAAGCCGTAATGGCTCCTTTGCTGCGCTGCCCGGGATTCAGGGACATCAGTTTGTTCAAGCTGCCTCTCGCCTTGAAAGATCCTGTAAATTGTTCGCTTTCCATCTTGAGAAGGACCTTGCAGCCACAAAGTCGGCTGAGAGGCATAGATTCAATCAGTGGTGTTTGCAGGATAAAAGGGCTTATTCTTTTAAAAGCATCCTGAATGCCCCGGGTCAGCTTTTGAAATTCCATGGAATAAAATAATGAACATATTCTCAAATAAACCAAACCATCTATTTTACACAGAAAAATCATGTTGAATCTTTTTCGACCGTCGCTAATTCTATTTTTCTCGGTATTTTCACAGGTTCTCATAGGTCAGGAAAGACTGACACCTTCCGTACCCGGATATGGCGGCGTTTTCAATATCCAGGATCCTGACTTTGCGGCAGATCCTGCGGTCAGCTACCAAGTGGTCGTCGATGTACAATTGGGACCGGACAGTCCATGCCAAATGAATCCCGCCTTACATAACGTGGCGAGGCTGATGAACCTCCATGCTTTGGCAGGTATTGACGTTAGGGAATTAGATGTCGTCCTCGCGATTCATGGGGATGCGACTTACGTAGTCATGGATGACCAATCGCACTACGAACATTACGGATGCTACAATCCAAATACATCGCTTTTAGAAGTCCTCCACGATGCTGGTGTGAAGTCTCTGGTATGCGGACAATCATTGATTGCACGTAAAGTTGACCGCGAACGTTTACAGCCTGGTGTGGGGGTGGCTGTTTCTATGTTGACCACCGTAACCACCTTTGACCAACTGGGGTATACTTTGCTCAGATTTTAAACTAAACCCAACTTTTTTTGTACCCTAACTGGGAGTTTATCCCTGATGAGATCTTAGGATTCCCTGATCAGTGTTATTATCTCATTTTTTGGTATTTCAGTGAAATATTTCGAATAGACCCATTTGTGCCTGGCGAGGTAGGGCGCCGGAATGAATAAAGGAGATTCGATGTACTGGTCAAACTTATGAGTCGGTACCTTGACGGATAGCGAAGGCTGCCCGCTTAAGCTAGTCACCGCGTACATTTTTTCTCCAACGCAAAAACACAGATCATCCCCCCATTTGACACTTTCAGTCGTTCCCGGTAAGGAAAGGCAGTATTCTCTCAGGTCCTCAAGATTCATCGCATTCATAAACCTAAATCTAAATTTACAAGAAATCAATAGGGCACCATTTGTCTTGCCTCATCCCGTGACAGCATGCTGATGCTGGTCTAACATTTTCATGGGACCCCGTTGTTCTGACTTTGGCAATGACATAAAGCACATTCCTGCTTGACAATGGATTATCTTTGCGGCTTGAATGCATGATTATGATTTATTCTCTTTTATTCTTCCTGGTACTTAATTCCGGTAGTAATCTGTATGATATCAATACTGATGAATGGAAGTTTGAAAAGGAGAATGAATTCATGAAAGTATGGACGAGGAAAAGGGATGATGGAGGATTCAAGGAGATAAAAATTGTGGCTTCTATTCCTTGCACAATGAAAGAACTTGTCGAAGCTCTTATAGATGTTGAAACCCATGACTTGTGGGTTTTCAAGGTGCGCCATTCCTCTCTTGTCCGAAGAGTCAATCCTACCCATTTTATTTATTATGTTGAAATTGATATGCCTTTTCCAGTGGTTGACAGGGACGCTGTTCTTCTTCTTGAGGTGAACAAAGAAGGAAATGGTCGCCACGTGGAAATCATTACAAGTGCTGCACTTGACGAAGTACCCACAAAGGACGGATATGTCCGCATTACCGACTATTTCTCCAGGTATATTCTCACAGAAGCCGAAGACCATGTGAAAATAGATTATTTTCTTTCTCTCGATCCTGCCGGAAAGCTGCCAACCTGGGTGACCAACCTGGCCGCGATTAAAGGTCCCATCAAAACTATGGAGGCGCTGTATGAACGTCTAGCTGGATCCTAATCGAAGTTTAACTTTTTTCACTTTCAATTATTCGCAGGTATGGTGATCGCTCAATAACCAGCCATCGGTGTTTTCTGTCCTCCTAATTGCCATTTGTGCAAATTTGAATTTATGGTGCATTGCGAGTATTGATAAGCAATGCTTGTGCGGGCCCTGCCCAACACTGAAAAAAACATGTTTTGAGAATGAGAAAAAGGAGCACTGGATCTTTCGTAAACAATTGTTGCGATATTTGTCTTTTAAAGACAAATTATGTGGTGTGAAATACAACGTGGACACGGTCATTGATGAATTGTTGAAACTCTCCGAAACACAGACCCAATATGTAGACGAGCGAATTCAAGGATTACCCAAGTTTGATCTGGAGTGGAGGCCAGGACCCTACAGATGGAATATTCTGGAGGTAATGGAACATTTGAATCGCTTTGGTGAATTCTACCTTCCTAAGTTTTTGCATGCTGTGCGATGGCCGGATCAGCTAAGAAAAGCAGGAACATATCGCAGTGGTTTCCTGGCGCGCGCCGCTTTTAAAAGAATACGACCCGTCAATGGCGTAGTGCTGAACAAGACAAGATCCCTTAAAAAGAACAATCCTTTTCTCAGAATCCTGGATCGTGGAGTAATCGACGAGCATCTCGAACAACAAAAACAGTTTCGACAAGTTCTTGAGAAAAGCAGATCCCTGGATCTGAGTAAAAACCGCATTCCTACTATGGTCGGAAAATGGCTCAAGATGAATATGGGAGACAGTCTGAGGATCCACGGATATCATACGGAAAGACATTATGTCCAACTCGACAATCTTGTAAAGAAAAGTAATGATTAGCGTATCCTTTATTGGATGAGCTATAAAGTATCTCAAGCGATTTCAGAATAGTGGTGAACGGCCTCTTTTGACGAGATAATAGTGCCAAAGACAAAATGTGGCAAGGCTTCGACAAGGGCTCCAAGCGACTGCCCGGGTTACTAATTGTGAATATCCGTCGATCTCGTCCAACTCCCTAAAAGCTGTCAGTAGTGCTGCGTCCCGAGGAGGAAAGATATCCCTGGATTTAAGACAGAATATTTGATAAATGGAGGCTGTCCACGGTCCGATTCCCTTGATCGACGTAAGCTTTTCATGTACCGTTTCCTCGTCCATTGCGGCCAGTTCAGAAAGTTGGACATGTCCTTCTTCGATGGTTTTTGACAAATGGCGGATATAAGAAGCTTTTTGACGGCTTACATAACAGTCCTTATAGGTGTTGTCAGACCATTCGAGGAAAATTTTCGTACAAAAACCGGGGTTAAGGACCTTGACTTTCTGATAGGAGGCATAAGCCGAAGCAAGAGATACCTGTTGTTCGAGGATAATTCTCACCAG
>JBFKOL010000339.1:0-4744 GCA_041628815.1 Saprospiraceae bacterium
TACCAATCCATAAAATCATAAAAAGAATGAAACAAGTCATGAAATACGCAGGATTGATCGCCATAGTGGCATTGTTCGTTCAATGCAGCAAGAAAACAGCTTCTGTCATAACTGACGCGCCTCAGGATGTACAAAACATCGTCGATCAGTCCTTCAGAAAAAACGCGCCGGTTGCCGGACCTGCACCAAAGATCAATATTGGTGAAGCGGAGACATTTAAACTGGACAACGGGTTACAGGTTATCCTGGTAGAAAACCATAAAATTCCTCAGGTGTCCTTCCAGATCACCCTGAAAAATGATCCTTTTCCCGAAGGAGACCAGGTAGGTTATGTAGCCATGGCCGGTGATTTAATGGGAAGAGGAACTACTACGAAGACTAAAGCAGAAATTGATGAAGCCGTTGACTTCATCGGTGCTAGTCTGAGTACATTTTCCACCGGGCTGTTTGCCTCTTCGTTGACCAAGCATACCGATGCATTGATGGAAATCGTTTCCGATGTACTTTACAATCCGTCATTCCCTCCGGAAGAACTCGAAAAGATCAAAAAACAGACCATTTCGGGCATTGAGTCGAGCAAAACCGATCCCAATGCAATTGCCGGAAATCTCAGGGCCAAGATCCTGTACGGACCTAAGCATCCCTATGGAGAGGTGCAGACCAAAGAGCATGTCGATAACATCACGCTTGCAAGTTGCAAGGACTATTACGAACGATTTTTTATTCCAAACAATGCTTACCTGATCATTGTCGGTGCGGTGAGTACAGAAGATGCCAAGATTTTGGCCAACCGATACTTCAGCAAGTGGCAACCCAAACCATTCAAACCAGTTGGAAAAATGGACGTGGCCATGCAGGACACCAGGCAGGTGCACTTTAGCAACAAGGATGGTGCGGTACAAAGTGTCATCAATATTTCCTATCCCGTAAATTTGAAGCCGGGAGAACCGGATGTGGTCAAGGCAAGTGTGACAAATACCATCCTGGGTGGTGGGTTTTCCAGCCGTCTGATGCAGAACCTTCGCGAAGATAAGGCATACACCTATGGAGCCCGGTCTTCTCTATCATCGGATCCCTTGATAGGAAGCTTTACCGCTTCTGCCAGTGTGCGCAACGAGGTAACGGACAGCTCCATTACGCAATTTCTTTATGAAATGGAACGCATGACCATGGAAGATGTAGGTGAACAGGAATTACAGAGTATCAAGAACTATATGACAGGGAGCTTCGCCAGGTCACTGGAATCGCCACAAACCATCGCGCGATTTGCTTTAAACAAGTTTCGGTACAACCTGCCCGATGACTACTACGAGACGTACCTGGAAAGGCTCAATGCCGTGACCATTGAAGATGTAAAAATGATGGCGGCCAAATACATCCGTCCGGACAAGGCCAACATCATTGTGGTGGGTAACAAGGATGAAGTGGCTGAGAAGTTGACGGCATTTGACCAGGATGGCGAAATCGACTTTTACAACCCCTTTGGTGACAAGATTGACCTGAACGCATTGGCGATACCCAAAGGGTTGACCGCCCAAAACGTCATTGAGGCTTACCTCAGTGCCATAGGCGGAAAAGAAAAACTCAAAGCGCTACGCACAGTCTATTCCAAGATGAATTCTGAAATCATGGGGCAAACGCTGGTTATTGAGACTTATCAGAAGTCACCGGATAAATTTGCTATGTCAGTAGGTAATGGTGTTATGGTTTTTCAGGAGCAGGTCTACAACGGGAAAAAAGTCATGCAGTCCCAGATGGGTCAAAAACAAGTATTCACAGAAGGTCCTCAATTCGACGCGGTCAAAGGTCAGGCTGTGATCATTCCACAGTTGCTCTACGCAAACGACTACTCCATTGAATTGAGCGGTGTAGAAGATCTTGAAGGTACAAAGACTTATAAATTGTCCGTGACGGATCCGAGGGGTGACAAGACAACGGAATACTATGATGTGGAGAGCAGCCTGCTGGTGCGAATGGTTTCATCCCAGGAAACGCCCAACGGTCCGGTTACGATAACAACGGACTTTGGGGAATACGAGGAAGCAGGAGGCGTTCTTTTCCCCACCTATTCTAAGATATCAGGGGTCATGCCACAACCTATGGAGGCAAGAATTGCCGAGATCAAGGTCAATGAAGACATCCCCGACACAAAGTTTGTCATAGAATAAGAAAACAAAGCTCATATTGATAAAAGCCGGTCGCAATAGCGTGCCGGCTTTTTTAATAAGGGGATTTACCCTCGATTCTGTCGACGTCGTTACAATTTTTAGCGGTCAATCGGCTGGTTTTAGCGCTGGGATGCCTACCTTAGAACCGGTGACCTTCGAGGTCACCTAGACTAATAACCAAAATTATGAAACCACTAGCCATTGGGGTACTTCTCCTCACTACCTCATTCCTTTTTGCAGAAGACTACGATAAAGGCTGTGATAGTTATTATTGCAGCAAGTATTACTGGGACAACGGCTTGCATCGCTTTGATCCCTACACGATCCATTGGCCCTTGCACCATACGGGTGAAATCTACAAGGACATCCACGATGGTGGAAACCATCATATCTATATCGTGTACTACGATCATTATTACAAGAAACACACGGCCAAACTGAAGGATTTCAGGAAGATGCCGTATTGCCCGGATCCTTACTTCCTGAAGGAAGGCATCCCGATGGAATATGGGTTTGAATGTGAAGAAGGATATACTGCCAAACCCAAGTGGGTGGATGCCAAATGCAGCATGATCGGAAAGAGCCATGAAGATTTCCAGGTGTACGTAGACGGTCCCGGTTGTTCAAAGATCATACGCGAATGGACGCTGATCGACTGGTGTAAGTACGAACCGAATAAAGGCGCCGATAACAACGACGACGATTATGTCCTCGTCTACGACATGACGATTCACAAGGCCTATTTTGCCTACAATCACCATTACGGTGTTAAACACGACGGTTACTACAAGTTCAGGCAGGTAATCAAAATCCTTGATCACACAGAACCCTACCTCGAAGATTGCGATGACATAATATACGACCTGAAAGGAGATTGCTCGGGATATGTGAAGTTAAAGAATCGCGTGATCGACGAAGGACTGTGTTATGGGCAGAATATGGAAGTCAAGCTGGAGGTCTATGACCATTACGGAAACTTTATACACCAGGAATGGCTTAAATCCAAAAACGAAGATGAGTTTTGGATTTCGGCAGGCTACCTCCATCCCGGAAAGTACCATCTCAAATGGACCGTACTCGACGGTTGTAAGAACAAAAGCCAGTGCACACAATATTTGGAAGTCGTGGACTCGTCGCAGCCATCATTACTATGTATCCAAAATATAAGCTCATCGATTAGCGATGAATACGGCATGACCATCTGGGCAGAGGACTTTGTCCTAAAAGCCACCGATCCCTGCGGATACGATGATTACCTCACATTTTCCTTTGAAGAGGATCGGAATATCCCCAGTTTGAGTTTTGACTGTTCGGACGATTTTGGCTTCCACGACCTTACGGTATATGTAACAGCTGCAAATGGTGCGAAGAATTCATGCCACGTAGAATTGTTCTTGTCTGACCATTTTGCCTGTTCGGATGATATGCAAATAGCCGGTCTGATTATCAATCGCGACCGCGAACCCATACCAGGTGTCGAGATCGATATCATGCAATCCGACAACCTGGTAGCTTCCTCTGTTTCAGACCAATTGGGCCGTTATGTGGTGACAGGCATCCCGACCAGCAAATCCATTGAATATATCACGCCCCACGTCTACGAAAATCCAAAGGAAGGATTGAATGCTTATGACCTGATACGCCTCTTAAGGCACATTACGGGTACAGAGCGGTTTAAAGATGTCCTTGAGTATGCAGCAGCCGATGTAAATGAAAACGGAGTCGTGGATATGAACGATTATTGGGATCTTGCAACGGTCATTTTTGAGCTACCGCACAGGGCGGTGAGGATTCCCTCGTGGAAATTCATCGATGCCAAACTGTACAATGCCGGCATTGTTCGCGCGTCTCAGCTTACTGCCCCCATTCCAGTGAGGACGTTCCGCCACCGCTATGATATTATTGGCCTCAAGAATGGAGATTTAGACTTTTCCTGGAGTGCCAGGAAAAAGGCGAAAAAACGATCCGGAGCTAGGGTGGCAGAAGCATTGTACCATCATCGGTTATTAACCGTAAAAATGCCTGATTTGGAAGGCATTGAAGCGCTGGAGATAACTGTTGATAAGAATCTTTTAGACCGCTCATTACCGGTAGAGTCACCGTTGTACGACGAAGATGTGGCCATTTCATCTGTGAGTGCAGAACACATCACTTTCATGCTTATGACAGGATTCGATAACTCCATTAAACCTGGAGATGACCTGCTGATCTTGCCTTTGGTGGAATTGGAACGAGAAAAAGACATAACCATTAAGGCTTATACCAACACGGCAGGAGTGTCAGAAACCATAGACTTGTATCTTGATCTTACCGAAAAAATCACCATTCACGACCATGAGATTGCGGTGTTTCCCAATCCATTTGAAAATCACTTGGTAATCTACGGAAGTAAGGAACTGAAGGGTAACGCCAAGGTGAATATCTACGCATTGGATGGTCGGATGATCTATTCGGAAAGAGTGGCCGAAAATGTTTTGGCCAATGGTCACCTAGTATTGCTCGAAAGCAGCTATGGTCCTGGAATTTACCTTTTGGAAGTTGATGGTTCGAAAGGTCGAAAGACTGTTCGACTGGTA
>JBFKOL010000340.1:0-4674 GCA_041628815.1 Saprospiraceae bacterium
CACTTCACCACATCGTTTAAGGTTGGCAAATTTATTCCTTATTGCCCACTTGTCCAATGGGACGCAACAATTTCCAGTATTGTTACGTCAGAACGGAATTGAGTTCAAGCACCAGGCTAGGATTGATATACCTTTTTCAGAATGATCACAGAGACTTTGTTAAAGGGATCTGGGCTTCTGTAGTACAACTGTAGAGGTGATTGAATTGAATAACGAAGGTTCTTCGCCAACTGTACTTCCGAAGTTTTGAAAACCTAGTCAGTCAGAATACCGAGGTATTTTGGTCATTTCGTATATTTAGAAAATCCAATACTACCATCATGTCCTCACTCAACAGAAGAAACTGGTTAAAAGGCATCGGCTCACTGGGCGCTACCGCCATGGTCCTGCATCCGCGTGAATTGCTGCAAATGATGCCGGATGAAAAACCGATGACTGCCGATGCACCCATCGTGCGGCTTTCATCCAATGAAAATCCCTATTCCCCCTCCCCTGCCATGAAGGCCGCGATCAACGCGATCGATCCCGAACTATGCAGGTATCCCAACAGCAAGTTCGGAGAGCTCGAAAAAATCATTGCCGAGCGAGAAGGCGTAGCGACTGAAAGCGTAGTGGTTACCTGCGGATCAAGGGAAGGACTCAATGTGACGGGACTTTTGTACGGCATGAACGGGGGCGAGATCCTCACGTGTATGCCCACCTACAAGGCACTCCTCACCTATGCCGAAAGATTCGGCGCTTATATCAATATTGCCCCACTGAATGACCGCCTCGAATTTGACCTGGACGCACTCGACCGGAGGATCCATTCGAATACGCGTATGGTGTTTGTCTGCAACCCCAACAACCCCACAGGCACCCTGCTGGATGCCGGAGCTCTTGCCGAATTTTGCCGCAGCGCTTCAAAAAGGACCATGGTCTTTGTCGATGAAGTTTATTTCGACTACATCGAAGAAGAGGATTATCCTTCCATGTCGTCGCTGGTGAACGATGGTCACAACGTCATCATCTCCAGGACATTCTCCAAAGTCTATGGTCTTGCCGGTGTAAGGATAGGTTTCCTTATGGCGCGACCGGACATAGCCAGCCGATTGAGAGACAGGCTCATGTCGGGATCCAACATCATGGGTGTCCGCCTGGCCATGGCAGGATTGAAGGACGACGATTTTTACAGATTTAGCCTTCAAAAGAACCGCGAGGCGAAAGAAATGATTTACCTCGCCTGCGAAGATGCAGGTTTGAAATACATTCCTTCGCACACCAACTTTGTCTTTTTCCATACCGGAAGGAATATACAAAAGGTCATAGCTGACTTCAGGCAACGCGGTGTCGCAGTCGGACGGCCCTTCCCACCCCTTACCGATTGGTGCCGTATCAGTACAGGCCGGATCGAAGAAGTGCAGAAGTTTACCGATGCCATGAAGCAGGTGTTTGCCTGATTTATGAGAACAACCAAAGATTGGACCCTGATCAAGTACAAATCGATGCCTCCTGGAAAGAAGTACTTCGCGACGAATTCTCCAAACCGTATTTTGACGGAATAAAGAAGACTTTGCTTAACGCCCGGGCAAGAGGTATAACCGTCTATCCCCCGGGTCCGTTGATTTTCAATGCCTTCAACCGTACTCCCTTTGAAGAAGTAAAGGTTGTCATCCTGGGTCAGGACCCGTACCACGGTCCGGGTGAAGCCATGGGGCTTTGCTTCTCGGTACCCAAAGGAATCAGGACTCCACCATCGCTTCAGAACATCTACAAGGAATTACATGAAGATGTCGGTGTTGCCATCCCTCCCCATGGCGACCTTACTTCCTGGACCGGGCAAGGGGTTTTCCTCCTCAACGCCATGCTCACGGTGGAACACAAGCGACCCGGGTCACACAAAAATGCCGGCTGGCAGATATTCACCGATGCGGTGATCAAAAAATTGTCCGAGCACAGAGAAGGTCTTGTCTTCTTGTTGTGGGGTCGTTTTGCCCAGTCCAAGGAAGGACTGATTGACCAGATACAACACCATGTCCTGAAGGCGGCTCACCCATCACCCCTTGCGCGCAATGCCTTCAGTGGTTGCCGTCATTTTTCAAAAACCAATGAGCTGCTTGAAAAGATGGGTGTTGATCCCGTTGACTGGACCATCCCTTAATAGCGGAAATGACAAATTCAACCTCATTTGAGAAACCTGGATAGGTCTTCCCCCTTGAATACGACGAAATCAATCCTCCATATCGTCTTCGGGAGAAGTACCCGATTCACGGTACAAAGCGATGAACTGTATGGCAGAGAGGATCCAGGCAACCATGAACGCCACCCCTCCAAACGGTGTTACAGCGCCCATCAACCTGAGTTCGGGTGTCTCGAAGACCTCCCATAGTGCCAGCAGGTACAGCGAACCCGAGAACAGCAATATCCCAATAAAAAACATGTTGGAGATCCACAGGATCTTGTTGCCACCAAGAACATGCAAAGCGTGTACGACGATCATGCCACCAATGGCGTGGACAAAGTGATAAAAATTGGCTGTACGCCAGATATCGAGGTAACGCTCAGAAATACGTTCTTCGAGACCGTGACTGCCAAAAGCTCCCAGGGCGACCGCCAGGGCCAACAGAACACAGAAAGATGCAAGGGTTCTTTTCATGTAATAAATGTACTTCTTCCCTGGTAATTGTCACATCCATACCGGTCACCAGGGACACATTTCTTTTCCTGTTTGGGAAGGCATTGCACCATTGGTTGGAGGAAAGTAAGTTGACGTCTTTACGATTTCATTAATGTCGGGTTAACCCTTTTTAACATCACCGATCAGTCTTAAGAAAAAGATTTCGCCACCAAAAATGCGGGACTATGAAAAAAACATTTTTAATAACCTTTTTGATGGGATTATGTGGCTGGGCATACGCGCAGTTTTCAGCGGGCATCCATTCGGGCCTGGCCTTTTCCAACATAGAAATGAAGGGCAACCTCGGGACCCTTCAAAATGCGACGGATGCCCTGGTCAGCCCGCAGGTGGGTGCTTTTGCACAATATGAATGGAGTCCCGGAATAGCTCTTCGGTCAGGCATACAGTACGTACAGCGCGGCTTGACTATCCACGAACGCACCCATCTCAACGTTTTTGACATACCCATCCCGGTCGGTATAAGTACGGACCTGCGGATAAAATACCTGGAAATACCGTTAGAAGTAGTTTACCGTCGCAATTTTGGCCACTTTGCTCCCTATGTTACCGCCGGAGCGGGTGTAGCCCAGGCTCTTGACGCCAGGCTACAGCCACGGGTCACAGCCCTGCTCGATTTCAACTTGCCAGATGTCAATATCAACCTCGAAGATTTCAACAGTACCACCGTTTTTGGGAAAGCCGGAATGGGCATATCCTATCAAACGGCTGGCGGCAGTCTATTCATAGAAGGAACCTACCGCCATGATTTTGAAACACTTAAACCCAACTTTTTGGTCGACCTCGATCTGAAGAATAAAGGTTTTTCAGTAGGTATCGGCTATGTAATGTCGTTTTAATCTGAAGACGGTCCCGCCAAAGGATGGGACCGTTTTCTGTTCTTATACCAGATAAACCCCAGGATTCCAACCAACGCATATGGCATCATGAGCATATAGAGAATACCCATATTGAGTCCCTTACCGGCTGTACCGCCGTGTTCGAGGTTGGATTCAGCCGCAATTCGGCACATGGGGCACTGTGCGAACAGTTCCTGGAAGAGCGATAAAGCGACCATTAAGATCGCTACACAAATGATTCTTTTCATCATAGCCAAGTTAAAGTATTCCACCATCGCTAACCATAGCAAGGCATCAAAAATAAATAAAGAATGGGTCCTGTGACCGCCACATAAAGCCATAACGGATAAACCCATCGTGCCATCTTTTTATGACGCGCAAACTGGTTGGTATAGGCACGTATATAAGTAAAGAGTATAAAAGGTAAGATAACTGCTGCCAGTACGATATGGGTGATCAACAAAAAGAAATAAACATATCGTACAGGTCCTTCTCCGCAAAATGGGGTCTCAGGGGTGGTGATGTGATATACGACGTAAGAAAGCAGAAAAACCATGCTCAGGATCAACGCCAACGTCATAAACTTCCTGTGCATACTGGCCCTGCCTTTTTTGATGAAAAACAAAGCCAGCAAAAGGACTACTGCGGTAATTGCATTGACCGAAGAATGGAAGGGAGGTAAAAAACTGAAATCAATTTCGGTATCGATTTTGATACGTCGCATGAAGACGACAACCAGGAATACGGCTCCCGACACAATCCATGCCCACTTGTTCAACTTTTTCTCGAGGCCCAGGTTGGCCTCCAGTATATCTGTTTTCATAAAGTCCGTTTTCTTCTTTTGCAAATTGTTTTCATCATTCAAAAATGACTTCCGAAGATTTTAATTGACTCAATTGTACATGTTTACAATGCCAAATCTTTCATCCTCACTACCATCAAAAAATTGTATCCACTTCCAAATTACGGTCAAAGCGATGACCTTTTACTATCCTTCAACATCTCGCTTGAGCTGGATATTTTTCCTCTTGGGCATGGGAATCAACACCGATAAATGCCTGATAATGTCTTTCAAGGTCTGTTCATTGGCTGAATAGGTGGCCCGAAGGACTCCAGCCGTATCCAACAGGTAAAACGTTTGCATATCTTGTTCAGGCATCA
>JBFKOL010000341.1:0-4579 GCA_041628815.1 Saprospiraceae bacterium
ATCAAATAATTTAAGGGTGCAACATAGCTTTTCTTTCAGTTCACAATAAGAAAGCGAACCTTGATTGGATAAAAAAAGATCAATGTAAGCCTTCACGAAGCTTGTGAATGATTACTTGACTCGATAGTTTGTTCATCCGACCTTATAAAATGATTAAACCCATTAAACGAATTAAACTTATTAAACCTCCTCGGCCAATTCCTCAGCCCTCCTCAAAGCAGCTAAAACCCCGTCCTTGAAACCGAGTTCGACAGCCTTTTCGCGGAATCCCTTGATGGCTGCTTCCGTTGTCCCTCCCCTGCTCGAGACTTTCCTGATCCACTCTTCACACGAAATATCGTATTTGTTGAAGAGGTCGACAGCCCCTTTGAAGGTCTGGAAAGTTAACAATTCTGCCTCCGACTGAGAAAAGCCCATTTCTTTGGCTGTCTGTATGAGTGAATTCATGAAGTAAAAAACGTAGGCCGGACCGGATCCCGATATGGCGGTGGCAGCATTCAGCATGTTTTCTCGATCAACATAAATGGTCTTGCCGGAAGCACTCAAAAGATTTTGTACCGTTACGAGCTCAATCCTTGTCACGTCATCTGAAGAGGTGTAAACCGTCATGCCAACGCCTATTTGGGCAGGGAGATTGGGCATGGCCCGGATGATTTTGGTAACTCCCAAGGCATTTTGAATGGTCTCCATTTTGACACCCGCCATAATCGAAAGAAGCAGCTGCTGACGGTCGATGTAGGGTTTTATGGACCTGAACAGTCCAGATACATCTTGAGGTTTTACAGCCAGTACAATAAGGTCCATCTTCTTGATATATTCACCCGGGACGCCATAGACGTGACCTATTTCAAGGGATCTGAGCTCTTCCGCCTTTTCCATGGATTTTTCCATGATGTAGAGATTGTCAAGGTCTATGATGTGCGATTTAAGAAATCCACGGGCATAGGTCATTCCCATATTTCCACCTCCGATGATCAGGATCTTCATATCTCAATATTTATTCGGTGATTTCTATTCTTTATTAAGTAACCTTGAAAACGCATATTGTATGCCAATATCCAATCGAAGCGCATTTAAAACTCCGAAGAAAAGTGAAATTTCACCTCGGGATGGGCTTCCTGTACGGTTTTCAGCGACCATGCAGTCTCTGCCATGTAAACGAGTTTGCCATTTTTATCTTTAGCAATGTCCTTGTTGCGTCTTTTCATGAATTTTTTTAGGATCGCGGGATCGTGGCATTCAATCCAGCACGCCTTGTAAAGCTGAAGCGGTTCATAAGTACATGAGGCACCGTACTCATGTTCCAGCCTGTATTGGATGACATCAAATTGCAATGCACCGACGGTGCCGATGATCTTCCTGCCCGACATCTCCATTGTGAAAAGTTGGGCAACACCTTCATCCATCAGTTGGTCGATACCCTTGTTCAATTGTTTCGTTTTCAAGGGATTTGTATTGACAACGTATCTGAACATTTCCGGTGAGAAACTGGGTATACCCTTGAAGTTCAATACTTCTCCTTCACTCAGGGAGTCACCGATTTTGAAGTTGCCGGTATCATACAGCCCGACGATATCACCTGGATAGGCTTCATCCACAATGCTCTTCCTGGCTGCCATGAAGGAGGTGGGATTTGAAAACTTCAGACTTCGCTCAAGGCGGGTATGGTGGTAATTTTTGTTTCGTTCGAAGACACCCGAACAAACCCGCACAAAGGCAATGCGATCGCGGTGTTTTGGGTCAATATTGGCATGGATTTTAAAGACAAACCCGCTGAAAGTCTCTTCTTCCGGTTTTACAAGGCGTTCCTCGGTTTCACGGGGAAGGGGCCCTGGCGCTACTTTTACAAAACAGTCCAATAGTTCTTTCACACCAAAATTGTTGATGGCACTGCCAAAAAACACCGGAGAAAGATTGCCCTTCCGGTACGCATTTTCATCAAATCTTGGATAGACTGTAGTGATAATCTCCAACTCTTCTCTTAGCTCATCCGCAGCATGGGTTCCTACCAATTGATCGAGACGCTCTTCATCAAGTTCATCGATGACAATCGTATCATCCTCTGTTTGTTTGCCATGCGCGCTGAACAGTGACAATTTCTTCTCAAAGAGATTGTAAACACCCTTGAACCGCTGACCCATACCGATTGGCCAGCTCAACGGTACCACGCGGAGATTCAGCTTCTCTTCGATCTCATCCAGCAATTCTACGGCATCCTTACCTTCCCTGTCCAATTTGTTGATAAAGACGATAATGGGTGTCTTTCGCATCTTGCATACGCGGACGAGATTCTCAGTCTGCTCTTCCACCCCTTTTGCGACGTCGATTACCACAATCACACTGTCCACAGCTGTGAGCGTACGATACGTATCTTCGGCAAAATCTTTATGCCCTGGCGTATCAAGGATGTTGACCTTTTTGCCTTCATAGTCAAAGGCCATCACCGAAGTCGCAACCGAAATACCTCGTTGGCGTTCAATGTCCATAAAGTCTGAAGTGGCAGATTTCCTTATTTTATTTGATTTTACCGCACCAGCCACCTGTATGGCCCCCCCGAAAAGGAGCAATTTTTCGGTTAATGTGGTTTTTCCTGCATCGGGGTGCGAAATGATACCAAAAGTCCGTCTTTTTCCGATTTCTTTGCTGAGATTCATCCCGGGAAATTCATCAATTTTTGAGAGCTGCAAATGTATAGTTTTATGAACATTTTCGTTAGGGTATGGGCTTCTGCAACTATCTTTAACCTCAATAACGGCGTAAATCAACATCTATGTTAGAACTTGGTGGCATTGTAATCCTCGGCATTATCGCACAGTGGCTAGCTTGGAGACTTAAAGTCCCCGCAATCCTTCCTCTGATCATCATTGGGTTACTGGTTGGACCTTTTTCTACGCTTTGGTCTGCTTCTGGAAACAAATGGATTTCCCCAATGTGGGATGGACATCACGGTCTATTTCCCGGCGACTCTCTTTTTCATTTTGTTGAATTGGCCATTGGTATCATTCTTTTCGAAGGAGGAATGACGCTTAAACGGAATGAAATACGAGGAGTCGGCGATACAATCGGCAAGTTAATCAGTCTGGGTGCATTGATCACTTTTATCATTTCTGCTTTGTTGGCGCACTATATAGTTAACCTTAACTGGGCCATCTCATTTCTTTTCGCATCCCTGATCATTGTAACCGGACCAACGGTCATCGCACCTATATTGAGGAATGTCCCTTTAAGCAGGAACGTTGCTACGGTACTGAAGTGGGAAGGCATACTCATTGACCCTATTGGCGCGCTTGCAGCTGTCCTTGTCTATGAATTTATCAGCAGTACAGGGCATGAAGGCAGCTTTACCAGTGCCGCCTTTGTTCAGTTTCTGCAAATTCTATTTGTTAGTCTTTCACTAGGCACCATGGCCTCATTGGCCTTCCGTGAGTTGCTCAAAAGAGACTGGATTCCTCATTACTTATTGACCATATTCACGCTTGCTTTTGTCCTGGCTCTCTTCATTGGTTCCGGGTACATTGTGCCCGATAGCGGACTTTTAACTGTGGTAGTCGGCGGAATGGTATTAGGTAACATCGACGTGCCTCATATCAAGGAGATCAGCTATTTCAAGGAGTCCTTAAGTATTCTTTTAATATCGATATTATTCATCTTACTTGCCGCAAATATCAACCTTGAAGATCTCCAGCTTTTACAGGATTGGCGCCCCATCCTGCTTTTTTCATTGGTAGTCCTTATGGTCCGACCCATAGCTGTTTTTGCCAGCACCGCTCAATCCATGCTCAATACAAACGAAAAGGTATTCATCAGTTGGATGGGACCAAGGGGAATTGTAGCCGCGGGCATTGCTTCCCTTTTTGGACTAAAATTATCGAGTAACAATTTCCCGGACGCCGAATGGATTACCCCAATGGTCTTCATGGTGGTTTTGGGTACGGTATTGCTCAATGCTACGACTGCTCGCGTAGTAGCCCGGATGTTAGGCGTGGCGTTGAAAAGCAGTGACGGCATCTTAATTTTTGGTGCTACCAGAGCCTGTCGGCTCATTGCGAAATACCTGCACGACAGTGGGGTTCATGTCATTTTGCTCGACACCAACAAAGCCAACATAGGAAGAGCTGAAAAAATGGGACTGCGTGCAATCGAAGGTGACATTTATGGCGATGAGCTACTTGACAATCTCGAACTGAATGACGTGGGTTATATGATGGCCATGACGGGAAGCAATGATGTCAACGCCTATGCGATCAATACATTTGACACGATCTTCGGGGAAAATGGTGCCTTCAGGTTAATTACACCCGAAGAGTCAGAGCAACCCGATTCCATCGATGAATATGGGCTTTTCTCGAAGAATTGTGACTTTTATGCCTTTAACGAAATTGCAAGGGACTATCCCAATATATATGAAATGCCCATAGACTCTGCGGCAGAATATGAAGAGGTAATGAGAGAACTTGAAGAAAGGGGAAAAACGATTCCACTGTTCCTTAAGACAGAAGATAATAGCATTACCATCATTCCTGCCAACTATGAGTCTGCAGCACCCAGGGAACCCGTAAAACTGGTTTACTTAGGAGAT
>JBFKOL010000342.1:0-4574 GCA_041628815.1 Saprospiraceae bacterium
ACAACAGCATTTTCCGATCCATCCGCATGCTTTTCGTACCTGGCTTTTTGCCCAAAGAATATATGGAAGGGAGAAGAAAACGGTATCTGAATCCCGTCCGTTTTTTCTTTATTACGCTCGTTTTATTGTTGAGTGTTATATCGTTTTTTACTGATTTTACCCAGCTCGATTTCTTCGTTGAAGAAAATGCAAAAAAGATCGGTGTGTCTGAATTCAAACATGATTACCTATTGTGGAAAGATTCGCTGCCAATCTCACCTTCTGAATCTGCAGTATTGGATTCCCTGGAATCTCAAGTCCTTTCGGAATACAAAGATGTAGACCAGGACTCGGTGGAACACAATCTTGATCTCTTTGGAGTCAACATGCGCGAGCATAAGTTTTTACGCAAGGATCTTTATCAAGAAAATATAGACACCTTGCTCCAGCGTTATGAAGTGGTCAAATTTTGGGACCGGGTCGTCATCAGCCAGTTTGTGCGCACGATGAGAGATCCGGCTGGTGCGGTACAGTTTTTTATAGGGAATATGCTTTGGGGTGTTTTATCGACGATTTTTATCCTAGGGGTCTTTATGAAATTGCTTTACGTCCGTCGCAGTCGATATTATGTCGAACATGCGGTAGTGCTTTTCACGCTCCATACATTTACCTTTTTGGTGGTTGCCATATCGAGCCTTGTCATGGACAGTGTTACCAAAGGTCCCCAATCAGTGGTTGCTAGCTCTGCAACTGGGGTGGTTTTACTCTACAGTTTCTTGACCATTAAAAAATATTATGGGCAAGGATATTTAAAAACAGTGGTCAAATTCGGAATCATGATCCTGCTTTATTTCCTGATACTGCTGATGATGATGGGTGTTGTTTTTGCTGCGAGTCTGCTTCTGTACAAATGATACATTTGATCAAAGAATGGTGGGCAAAGTACCCCCGTCAACCCTAATGGAAGCTCCGTTTGTGGCGGAGGACAGTGGACTGGCTAAGAATGTTACCATATTGGCTACCTCGTCGGTGGTAGCAAAACGCTGTAATAAACAGTTGGGACGCACCTCTCTGAAAAAATCGGCAATGACATCATCCTGTTCCTTCTTTTGTTTGGAAGCCAGATCCGCAATGAACTGAGCAGCCCCCTCTGACCATGTCGAACCGGGCAATACTGAATTTACCGTAACTCCGGAATCCTTTGTAAGACGTGCTATACCATTGGCCAAGGCGATCTGTGCTGTCTTTGAAACTCCGTAATGAATCATCTCTTCGGGTATTTGAACTCCTGATTCGCTAGAGATAAACAATATCCGGCCCCAACCTCGCTGGAGCATAGCTGGCAATAAATGACGCGAAAGCCTTACACCACTCATGAGATTGACTTCTATCATCTTATACCACTCTTGATCACTTATTTCAACAAATGGCCTGGGTTCGAAAATACCGACATTATTGATAAGAATGTCCACAGGATCCAGCGCATTAAGTGCCTCCTCCAGGGTTGCAGGCTTCGAAAAATCACAAACAAAAGGACTCAAACTAGCTCCCGGGTGAATCCGTATTATTTCTGCCGTAACGGATGCCACCCGTTCCCTCGTCCTTCCATTAACATATACGTGCACTCCTTCCGCCGCCAATTGTCTGGCTATGGCCTCCCCGATACCTGCCGTAGAGCCCGTAACGAGGGCAGTCTTTCCTTTTAACTGTAAGTTCATATTTGTCGGATGTGTTATCGGTCTTTTCGAGTAACGATCAAATAGGCTCAAGACCGGAATTGTAAGATAAGTAGAAAGAAAATAGTACCCCTTTATGAAAGCCTGAAAAAGCGATAGCCAGGAGTTTACCGATAAGCGGTGCAATCGATAATTTAAAAAAGGCAGTGAATTGTTGAACACTCCTTTTCAATGATCTCAATATGTCCAGAAAAGTACTCTTTTACCTACATCATGATAGGGTCATGTTTGTTTCATTAAGACCTTTTGCGACAAGGATAATTACGCAAGTACGAGCGGGCTAAAAGTGAGCCAGATCATCAAGACTATCAATACGAGCAATACGCTCAGCACCACATCCTGACGCCGGGCTTCAAAAAAGCCTTTAGAGAGTCTATCGAAAGTAACACCTCTCAGCTTGTCTTCGGATTGTGCCGGTGACGTGAGACTTGCCAAAATGAGAATGATCGAGCAGATCAGGAAAAGGTACAGCGCAAAATGCAAGAAGTTAATATCTACCAATAAATACACAAAGAGGTTGGTTGAAGGATCAATACTCCCCTGCTTGGTAAGAAATTCGAAAATCAATCTGAGTACACCAACTGCAAATCCAAACCAAAGACTGACGATTGCTCCCCGTGCATTGATCCTTTTGAAAAACAGCCCCAACAAAAATGCAGCGGCAATCGGCGGTGAGATGTAAGCTTGAACACTTTGCATGTATTGGATAATACCACCAGATTCTGTGAGAACCTTCATGAGAGGAATATAGCCAAGACTGATCACGACGAGGGCTGTAGTGGCCAACTGACCGACCCATACCAATCTCCGTTCGCTGGTATCCGGGAAATATTTCTTGTAGAAGTCTATGGTAATCAAAGTCGAACATGAATTAAAAGCCGATGAGAGAGAACTCATCAATGCCGCCAACAGGCCTGCGAGAACAATACCCTTAACACCGATGGGCAAAAGATCATTGATCAATAATGGTAAGGCCATATCCGGATTGTCAAGATCCAGTGTCAGTAATCCCGAATAACCCATCGCAAAAGCCAGCACTCCTGGAATAACAAATATGAAAATTGGAAGTTGCTTTAGGAAGCCTGCAAAAAGCGTCCCTCTCCTGGCATTAGAAACATCCTTTGCTGCCAGGACGCGTTGGACGATGAACTGGTCGGTACACCAGTACCATACGCCAAGGATGGGCGCTCCAAACATAAGACCAGTCCACGGGTAATTCGAGTCGTTGCCTGGTCTCCAAAGATTAAAAAACTTGCCACGCTCGAATCCCCGTGCCGAGCTGGCATCTTCGATTGTTCGCACCATGCCGTCCCATCCTCCTATTGCTTCAAATCCAAAATAGGTGACCAGGATCATACCACCCAGTAGTATGAACAGTTGAACCATATCGGTATACAAGACCGCCTTTAAACCTCCAAAAATGGTGTAGATACCCGTGGCCACCACCACGACAAGAGCTCCTGTCCAAAAAGGTATCCCTAGGACTTCAAAAACAAGGGCCCCTGCAAATATGGTCAGCGAGATCTTGGTCAAAACATATGCTACAATCGATACGAGCGAAAGGTAAGTACGGGCTGAGGCCGAATACCTCCGTTCCAGAAACTCTGGCATGGTAAAGACCCCGCTTTTGAGATAAAACGGTACAAAGAGCCAACCCAAAAGGATCAGGACGAGCGATGCCAGGATCTCGAATTGTGCCGCCGGCATATCTCCACGAGCACCGGATCCAGCCAGTCCGATGATGTGTTCAGCGCCAATATTGGATGCAAACAGCGATGCACCTATCACCAACCAACCGGTATCCCTGCTGGCGAGGAAATAATCCTTCGATTCCTGATCGGCTCGCTTTCTGTCGCGATAAGTAATCCAAAATGCAAGCATGAAGATGCCAACGAAGTACAAAACAATGAGCGTAAAATCGAGGGTTGAGATCATAGGAATGCTATCTGAGTGAAAAATAGAAAACAATTCGTTCAGATTACTCAAAGATTTTCGGGGTGTTTGGAGGCTGCCCCATTTTGAAATCTACCAATGACGTGAAAAAAAATCCCAAAAACCAAATTATTGCAGATAGAACCCTGAAGAGCGTTAATTGGAATAGATAGATTCCAATATTTTTGGACCTCATGAAGTCATCTTCCTCGATCATGCTCCTTATTTGTCTTACCCGTGTTATTTTATCTGTAAATCAAGACATTTGTGGAGGAGTTGTCAAAAAGACAACACTTGAGAACTTTACAACGAATAACATAGAATTATAGTGGCCATACAATACGATACGGTAGTTGGGCTTGAAGTACATATCCAGCTAAATACAAAATCAAAAGCTTTCTGTGGTGATGAAAATACATTCGGTGATGCTCCGAATACACATGTTTCTGCCGTATCTCTTGCACATCCCGGGACACTTCCTGTAGTCAATGAGTTGCACGTCTTAAAGGCAGTTACACTTGGTGTGGCCCTGGGATGCAACATAAGTCCAATCAGTTATTTCGACCGCAAACATTATTTCTATCCCGATCTTCCAAAGGGATACCAGATCACTCAAGACGGATTGCCAATTTGTACAGGTGGATATGTGGAAATAGATACTGACTCCGGTCCGAGAAAAATACGGATCCACCATATTCATATGGAAGAGGATGCCGGCAAGACCATCCACGACGCGGATCCTTCTCATTCACTGGTGGACTTGAACAGAGCGGGTACTCCCCTGCTCGAACTTGTCACCGAGCCCGATTTGATTTCAGGAGAGGAAGTCTACCAATTCATAGGTGAATTGCAAAAAATCCTCAGGTTTATTGAGGTGTCCGATGCGGATATGGAAAAAGGATCCATGCGATGTGACTGCAATGTCAG
>JBFKOL010000343.1:0-4563 GCA_041628815.1 Saprospiraceae bacterium
GGTTCAAGCTCTACACTGATCTACAACGTTGCACAGTGGGCAGATGTTAATCCATTCCATCTTCATTTTTATGTTTCATCTGGCAGCGGATATGATATAGCCTGTGCAGGAGCCGCGCTTCCGATTGTCTATCAATTGAACGAAGATGAGCTCAAATACCATGAAGTTGACTTTAAGCCTTCTTTCCTCGACAGGATTTATTTCGTCTATTTGGGCAGTAAGCAAAACAGCGGAGAGGGTATTTTTCACTACACGAAAAATGTGAAGAAACGCAAGGAAATCGCGCAAAAAATTGGTTCTCTAACCGACATGGCACTCTCTTGCGAAGAGTTGAACGACTTTGTAAATCTGGTTGAAGAGCACGAAGAAATCATATCTCGTGAATTAAAATTGCAAAAAGTTAAAAAGGAACGCTTTCCGGACTTTCCAGGCACTATAAAATCTCTTGGGGCTTGGGGGGGTGACTTTGCCATGGTTATTTGCCAAGAGCCGTACGAGTGGATCAAAAGCTACTTTGAATCAAAAAAGTATACCACCATTTTTCGCTACAGCGAACTCATCTTACAGGATTGAGGTTTTATCTCAGGAAACAACACTTATTTTATGCCTAAATGGTTGAATGGGGTTGTCACAAGAATTCAGGATTTAACCCCAAACCTTCGGATTTTCGACCTTTCAGTACAACTCGAAAAGGAACTGACATTCATTCCTGGGCAATTTGTCGTTATGGATTTGCCAATAGGCCCAAAAAGGCTCGACAGGTGGCGGAGCTACTCGATTGCCAACACACCCAATTCGGCAAATAAGCTTGAATTTTGTGTTGTACGTGTACCCAATGGGCCAGCGACCGGATACCTGTTTGAAGAATTGGACATTGGAACTACGGTGAAGATGAAATATCCTGATGGGACTTTTAGCATATTGAACCACTTGGATTATGAGCTTGTTCTGGTCTGCACAGGCACGGGTGTTGCCCCTTTCAGGAGCATGCTGTCTTATATAAAAGAGCACAAATTGTCTTTCAGAAAGATCCATCTGATCTTTGGGACCCGATATAAATCCGGCATACTTTACATGGAGGAGTTTGAAAACATGGCTCGCGAAAACCAAAATTTCACCTACGATGTAGCCCTTTCAAGAGAAGCGTTCAACGGATACCAAGGCTACGTACATAACATCTACATGGAGCACTACCTAAGCCCTGTCAGACAAAGACGGTTTTATCTTTGTGGTTGGCAGAACATGATAGATGAAGCTGTGGCCAACCTGGTAATCAAGGCTGGATACGAACATAAGCAAGTTCAATATGAATTGTACGGTTAAACAAGCCAATTGAAGATTCTCGATATCTATATCATTAAAAAGTACTTGCTTACCTTTTTCTATACGGTTTTGCTTATCACGATGGTGGCCATTGTGATGGACAGCAGCGAAAGGTCCGATAAGTTCATTTCTCATTCGCTTTCCCTCAAGACAGTAGTCATGGACTACTACCGGCATTTTATACCCTGGATCAATGGAGAGCTATGGCCGTTATTTGCGTTTCTTTCCGTGATTTTTTTTACCTCCAGGATGGCCAAGAACACCGAAGTGGTGGCTATGCTTTCTGCCGGCATCAATTACCGGAGAATATTGAGACCAATAATGATGGCCGGAGGGTTCATCGCTCTTATGCACTGGATAGGCGAAAACTATGTAATCCCAAACAGTACATTTTACAAAAACGAATTCGAAAGCAAGTATATCAAACAGTCGATCAAATCGGTTTTATCAAACAACGTCCAATTTTTCATCAGTCCAAACCAAAAAATTTACTGTAGATATTTCAGCAGAAGAGACTCGTCACTCAGGACGTTCAGGCTTGAAACCTTTGATGAGAGCCGCGAGCTCATTTCCATGATGAAAGCATCGAACTTAAAATTCAAGGAATATCCAAATACATGGACAGCTGAAGATTATGAAATCAGAGAGTTCGACGGAATGAATGAATCTATTGTTGTCGGGAAAGGGATGGAGATTGATACCATATTGCCTGTACAGCCAGGTGACTTTATCAGCCACGCGAAACAGATGGAGATTATGACCACTCCTGCGCTATGGGAATTTGTAGATAGAGAAAAAAAAAGAGGCCTAGAGAATACAAGAAAATATACCATAGAGGCCTATAAACGCACTGCCGGGCCCTTTACAATACTCATATTAACCTTAATTGGCGCCTCCATTGGAACGAGAAAAGTAAGAGGAGGACTGGGCATACATCTTGCTCTTGGCGTTACCCTCGGTGCTTCGTTTGTTGTGCTCTCCAAATTTTCAGAAACATTTGCAAACAATCTCTCCTTTGCCCCCTTATTGGGTGTCTGGACACCCAATATCCTATTTTCATTTCTTGGAGTTTATCTATTTATTAAGGCACAAAAATAAATTTTCAAAAATTTTTGAAAATTTCTATAAGGATAACTTGCTGAACTTGAGGCGAATACACATTCATAATATAAAATTATAGATAAATTTAGCCTCCTTGTTTAATTAATAATTGCAATTTGTTAAACAAAACCATAGATTTGAGGTACCAAAATGTAGATCATGGAATTAATGAAGAAAAATGAGTTCGATTCGAACTTTTACCAATTGACTCCTTCTTTGAAATCATTTGCTTATAATCTCACTAAAGATTCGGAAGAGGCAAAGGACCTGTACCAGGAAACTGCATTTAGGGCTATGACAAACAGGGACAAATTCAAAGCAGGCACCAATCTCAAAGCATGGTTGTTCACCATTATGAAAAACATTTTCATTAATAACTATCGCAAGAAATCAAAAACGAACACCTTGATAGATAGTACGGATAACCTCTATTTTATAAACTCCGGCAGTGCAGTAGTGAGAAACGGTGCTGCAACCAATATCTTGATGGAAGAGCTCGGAGACATGATCGACGAACTAGAAGAATCCATTAGAAAGCCATTCGAGATGCATTACGTCGGCTACAAATACCAGGAAATAGCAGACCACCTAGACCTGCCCCTGGGAACAGTAAAGAGTCGTATTTTCTTTGCTCGCAAGGCGTTGAAAGACAAAATCAAGCGACTCTATGGTAATTACAGCACAATCAGGACCAAACTTACCGCCTGATAAAGCAAAACAATTCAGGTCTTCTCTGCTGGATTGGCATAAGGCTGTAGATCGATCTCTGCCGTGGAAAAAGACCAAAGACCCCTATAAAATTTGGGTCTCGGAAATCATTCTTCAACAGACGAGGGTATCTCAAGGACTGTCATACTACCAACGGTTCATAAAGGCTTTTCCTGATATCTACACGCTTGCTGCAGCAAATGACAAAGATGTCTTAGCAATATGGAAGGGTCTCGGCTATTATCGCAGGCCCCTGAATATGTTAAAAACAGCGCGTGCCATCGTGATGGATCATAGCGGCCTATTTCCAACGAACTACGAATCACTGCTGCAATTACCCGGTGTTGGACCTTATACGGCAGCTGCCATAGCCAGCTTTGCATTTGGCGTTCCAAAAGCAGTTGTTGATGGCAATGTAACCCGGGTTATTGCCAGGTACTTTGGAATTAATGAACCGGTTGACAAAACTTCGGTCAAAAAGAAAATTTCTCTAATGGCGGACGGATGCCTGGACAGCTCGGATCCCGGACGTTACAATCAGGCCATTATGGATTTTGGTGCCTTGGTCTGCAAACCTTCAAATCCGAATTGTAAAATATGCCCTCATGCAGCTCTATGTACGGCCCATACAAAAAACACCATCGACCAAATACCGTCTAAATCAAAAAGAATACTGAGAAAAAAGAGATATATCCATTACTTCTTAGTACAAAAGGAAGATAAAATTGCCTTACAAAAGAGGACGGATTCTGACATTTGGAAAGGATTGTATGAACTCCCCTCACTCGAGACAGAAAAGATTGGATTGAAGCCTCTTGAACATCGCTTCTTTTTTGAAAAGCAGGGAATTGATGTATCATCGATACGGCTGGTCCATTCAAAAAAACACATATTGACGCATCGAGAAATATTCGCCCACTTTTACGAGGCAGATGTCAATAACGAAACAATCAGTGCCAGGTGGTACGACCTTAACCGTATCGATGACCTCCCAATACCCAGACATATAGATCAGTTTCTTAAACTCTGTTTTTAAGAAGGCATTGACAACGGCCAAATTAACTCACTTTTGGTGTATCTTTGCCTCAAGAAATCTGTAAAATGCTTAATAAGGTTATGCTTATCGGAAATCTTGGCAGAGATCCCGAAATCAGACATTTTGAAGGAGGCTCAAAAGTTACCAAATTTCCGATCGCCACAAATGAGAACTATCAAGACAAGTCAGGAGAGTGGCAGACGCGAACGGAATGGCACGATATCGTCTGTTGGGGCAGCCAGGCCGAAAGAGCCGAGAAGCAACTTCGAAAAGGCCATCTCGTCTTTGTTGAAGGTCGTATTTCAAAAAGGAAATGGCAAGATAAGGATGGTAATGACCGGTACTCCACGGAAATAGTATCCAACACTTTTAAACTTTTAGAGAAAAGGGACAAC
>JBFKOL010000344.1:0-4556 GCA_041628815.1 Saprospiraceae bacterium
ACTGCCCTGGATGGGTGTGTTGATGGATTGTCTCTCCGCATTGGATCGGGCAAGAGAATTTCTTGAGTTGATATCGCGAAGATATCTGCGCCTGCCAATCAATGTGGTGACATAGCCCAGTTTTCGGGCCTTCTCGACCGTTTCGTTCATATACCTGCGGAGCCCTGAGTAACGCATGAAGTACTTGTCTATGAGCTCTTTTGCATCCGAACGACTGATGCCCAATTGCCTAGAGAGATTGGTGGATCCAGCACCGTAAATGATGCTGAAATTGACGGTTTTGGCATTGCGGCGCTGATCGGGTGTCACCTCATCCATGGGGACATTATAGACCCCGGAAGCGGTGGCGCGGTGAATATCGGCACCCGATTTGAAAGCTTCCAGCATGGCTTCGTCACCGCTTATCTCAGCTATGATGCGGAGTTCGATTTGAGAGTAATCCGCCGCCAGCAGCACATGGTCTGCATCTCTCGGCACAAAAGCTTTTCTAATCTCTCTCCCGGCCTCATTCTTTATGGGTATGTTTTGCAGGTTCGGATTTTCTGAACTCAACCTGCCCGAAGCTGCGCGCGCCTGGTTGAAAGAACTGTGTATCCGGCCCGTCCGGGGATTTATCATTTTTGGCAATGCGTCTACATAGGTCGATTTTAGTTTAGTGAACTTCCTGTATTCGAGGATGTCTTCGACGATGTCATGGTGGACTGACAATTCAGTGAGTTTCTCCACATCGGTAGAATATTGTCCGGTTTTGGTTTTGCGCCAGCGATACGGGATCTCCAGTTTGTCGAAAAGGATTTCGCCAACCTGGCGCGGTGAGGCAATGTTGAATTCCTGACCAGCCTTTTTGTAGATTTCGGTTCTCTTTTCGAGGATGAGCTTTTTGAGCTGTTTGGAATAATCGACCAGGAAAGGTTTATCTACCCTTACACCTTCGTATTCCATTCTCGACAAAACGCTTACCAACGGCATTTCCACTTTTGTGAAGAGGTCGGTCAGTTTTTCGCTTTCAAGTTTTGGTTTAAAAATATCCACCAGTTGAAGTGTTATGTCGGCATCTTCTACGGCATAATCCACCAGTTTGTCCAATTCGACAGAGCGCATGGTCCGCTGTTTGGGTCCTCTTTTACCAATGAGTTCCTCGATGGGTACCATTTTGTAAGAAAGGTAGCTCTCGGAAAGGTAATCGAGTTTGTGGCGGAGATCGGGTTCGAGCAGGTAATGTGCCACCATCGTATCAAAAAAGGGTCCGCTTACATTGATATTGTACCATTTAAGTACATTGATGTCGTATTTGATGTTTTGGCCTATCTTGATGATTGCTGGATCTTCCAGGACATTTTTAAATATTGAAAGCTCTTTAATGGCTTCTTCCCTTGAATCGCTTGTCGGCACGTAGTAACCCTTTCCTTTATTCCATGAAAATGCAATACCGACGATATCAACCTCATGTGCTTCCAGCCCGGTTGTTTCAGTATCGAAGCAGAATTGTTTTACGCCTACCAGCTTTTGGGCCAGTTCTTTTCGGGCCTTTTCTCCATCTACAAGTTCATACTCATGGGGAGTATTGGAAAGGTTTTTCTTGCCTATCGCATATGCTGCTATTTTTTCGACAGGCAGGTCGGTTGCCTTAAACAGCTCTGCTTGTGTGGCGTGACTTTCCTCGCCAAGAATCTGTGCCGCTAGCGTCCGAAATTCGAGCTCTTTGAAAATTTCTTTGAGTTTCTCCCTGTCAAAGTCTGCTATTTTATAAGCTTCTGCGTCAAACTGAATAGGCACTTCGATGTTGATGGTGGCCAGTCTTTTCGAGAGTCTTCCCTGGTCGGCGAATTCTTCTACCTTTTCCTTTTGTTTGCCTTTCAATTTGTCGGTATTGTCCAGCAGGTTTTCAAGCGAGTCAAATTCTTTAAGGAGTTTTACGGCAGTCTTGGCACCGATGCCCGGAATACCGGGAATATTATCTACGCTGTCTCCTTGCAAACCCAGTACATCGACTACCTGGTCGACGCGTGCAATGTCCCACTGTTCAAGAATCTCTTTCTCTCCAAGGATATCGACACCGTTGCCTTGCCTGGAAGGTTTGTACATGAAAATGTTGGGAGATACAAGCTGGGCATAATCTTTGTCCGGGGTCACCATGTAAACTTCAAAATCCTCCTTTTCGGCCTGTTTGGCCAGTGTGCCGATTACATCGTCCGCTTCATAAGTGGGAATAGAGACTATAGGGATATTGAAAGCTTTGATAATGGATTCTATGAATGGCAAAGCGACAGCAATATCTTCCGGTTGGGCATCGCGATTCGCCTTGTATTCGGGAAAATATTCATGCCGGAAGGTATCACCCTTTGGGTCAAGCGCTACGGCGAGGTGGGTGGGTTGTTTATTGACAATCAAGTCCCAAAGGGTTCTAACAAAGCCGGTGATGGCTGAGGTATTGACGCCTTTTGAATTGATCAACGGACGATTGATAAACGCATAATGAGCGCGGTAGACAAGCGCGTGACCGTCCAACAAGAACAATTTCTTTTTACCCATGACCTGTTCTTTGTCGGGCAAGATAAAAAGAAAAGCCTTCCGCCACTTGTGCAGAAGGCTTTGATATCAAAGAATAAAATCGGTTTGTACGAATGTATTGTATAAACCTGTATTATTCAAAATTTAGAAAATATTATTGTCCAAGGGCATAGGACAAACCTAAAGAATAATAAGTCTGAGTATCTGCCCATTCAAATTCTGCTTTACGTATTCCTAGCGAAAATCCTACGCCCAAGCCATTCCAGACTTCAAACGAAAGGGTATTGATCCAGGAATACTCAAATAATGTCGGATCCTTACTTACGTATGGTATAAAGCTGGTCAATGTAGATGACCAGGCAACTCCTCCAGCGAAATTTTTGGTGTAATCGGCGCGAAGTTTTGCACCAAGCGCTCCGGTCGATTCCACCCCTTCCAGTCCTGAAAATGCCACGTGGTAATTAAGCGGGTGAATCACAACAACCAGGTCGCTGTTAGGGGTATAAGTAATACCTACTCCAATGTCTAATGTCCCGGGATCTAAAAAATTTCCCAACGAAGTATTCACCTCGCCCATTGCAGAAGCTGCAATTTTATCGGACAAGGTTTTTCCGTAAAGAGAATTCAAGTTCAATAAATCCACTGTGCCGTTGTCGAACAGGCCATCATCTTCTGACATAGCATCGGCATCACTCAAATCGACATCAGACCAACTCTTGTTAAGGATACCTTTGTTCCGCCAGAAATAACTGTCCGTGATCTTGTTGGCATAGCCTGTAAATCCAAGATTCAAGGCTGACGATGAAGCATTTGGATTTGGATTACTAACCCAATTGTTTGACTTGGTGAATGAAAACCCAATCAAACCTGAGAAGCCTGTCTGCCATCCCGAAAGTTTGAGAATTTGATCGTTAATGGCATTTATTTCAGCCTGATAGCCATTATACGTATCAAACTGCTCCTGAAGACCTGCCTTTTGAGCTTCTAACTCGCTCTTTTGGGCCTCCAGTTCTTCGAGCGTTTGTCCGTAAGAGTATGTGATGCATAGTGTGAAAATTGTCAATAACGTCCAGATTTTGTTCATATTTATTACTTTGAAAATGAAAGAATTAATTTTTATGAATAGCTATTTTTTCAGTCATTAGCATCTTGAGTGGATAGACCACCATTCGATCTCCTGTATCCACTGTAAATGAATTTCGCGAAATATCTGTAACCTTTCCTTTATCTCCATCGATGGTGATTACATCTCCGATCTGAACCTTGTCTTTGCTGTAAAAAAAAGAAAGGAAGTTGGCAACGACTTCCCTTGATGCAAGGCCATAGCCAATGGCAAAAGCCAGAACGGCACCGGCAATGATGATGGATATATTTTGTTCGAGAAATGCAGTATTAATTTCAGCTTGTGCTACGGCGCTTACGATGACATTGATCAGGAGAAAATAAAACAGTACTGAAGCAATGATCTTGGCTGAAGGAAGACCCAGCGATATAAGCGTGGTTTCTACCAATTTCCTGATGCCTTCTGACAGAAGCAATCCAAAAATGAGAATAATGAATCCAACGATGAGCTTAGGAATCAAATTGAACAATCCCAAAACTAGCTCTGAAATGGCCGCCATGTTCAGTACATCCGTTGCGGCTACCAGGAAAAAAACAAAAAGAAAATAGTAAACAATCTTTCCAAAAATGGAGCTGAGTTTGATCTCCATGTTTGCCTTTTCCACCATATCTATTTCATTCAGTTTTTCACCGAATCTGTCGATCTTTATTTTTACGAGGATCCGTTTCACCATGCCAGCGATCAATTTTGAAATGAATCGGCCGATCAGCACAAGGGCGATTGCAGAAATGATATTGGGTGTATATGATATAAGGGGATCGAGAAATTTTTCAACCGTTTCGGTCATATTTCCTATTTGCATTAGTATCATGGTGTGGCAATGTTTTATGTCATTTTTTATCTTCTTTTTCCTTGATGCCGAGAAAGGTGGAAATGATCCGCGGTATGAATAGCTCTACCAATTCTCCCATGAGGGTCCAAA
>JBFKOL010000345.1:0-4538 GCA_041628815.1 Saprospiraceae bacterium
AAAACCATACAACCCCGATCGACAGAAGACAATAACTTTCTAAATCTTTATATAGCTTACGAAGGAATAAGAGGACTGATAAACTTTGAAGAACTGAAGAATGATGAACAACTCAAGAGTGAGATAAAAGATGCAGCTGTTAACGCAAAATTATTTAAGAAAATTCATGGATTAGTGCAAGAACAGGTCGTCGAATTGATAAGACAAATAGAAGAAGAGGTGAACAAATGTGTTTTAATTCATCAATTAATTAAGTATTCCCGATATGTATGGTCTGAGAACTGCAAATTCATAAATCAGCACTTCAGGTATCTCCGATCCAATCCCAAAGCGTATGTCGTAAATCATATCTCCCTCCTTCTTACTCCCTTTTCCCTCCCGATCATTTTTGTAGTTGCCCACATGATCAGGCTACCTTTATTCTATCGACATTTACACCGAGGAATATGAAAATTATCACCGCCATGTCCGTCGCACTTCTATTATCTACCGGTCACTTGAAGGCCCAGTCATCCGAAATGGACCAGGTCTCAGCGATGCTGGGAGCTGAGGAGAAAGCAGGCTTTTCCGGGACCGTACTTTTGGCTAGTGAAGGCGAAATCCTTATCAGCAAAGGCTATGGCTTCACGGACAAAAGTGGTCAGAACCCTATCCAACCCTCTACCCTGTTTAACATTGCCTCCATCACCAAGTCCTTTACGGCGATAGCCACATTGCAACTCATCGAAAAAGGTCAACTGAAACTGGAAGACAGGTTGGCCAAATTTTTTGCTTTCGTACCAGATGACAAAAAAGACATCACCATATACCACCTGCTTTCGCATACTTCGGGCCTCCCTCAAACCTATGTTTGCATCAGAATGAGTGATAGAACCCCGTGCATGAAGGCGATATTCGGTGAACCACTGGAAGAAAAACCGGGACAGTCGTTTCGCTACAGCAACCATAACTACGGGTTGCTTGCCGGCATCATAGAGGTTGCTACGGGAATATCCTGGGAAGAATACCTCACCAAAAGCATATTAAGGCCAGCAGGTCTTACAAATACCCGCTTCTGGGGTGGTCTCGACGACCGCGACGCCACCCTTGTAGCGCAAAAGATCAATCGTCTGAACAAGAAAACGCGCCAGCGCAACTGGGACTTTCTCGGTAGCGCGGGGATGTATTCCACCACCCAGGACCTGTACCGCTGGTTTGTGGCCATTCAATCGTATGCCCTGCTGCCCAAAGCCTACACGGACATGATGTTCACACCCGTGACGCAAACACGCTCGGGAATCGGCGTCGGATATGGATGGTTTATCAGTACCACATCGAGTGGTCATCGGGAGTATTGGACAAGCGGATCAGACAGCTTTGGCCACAATGCCATGGTGCGATACATTCCCACTAAGGACACGGTTATCATTGTATGCAGTAATACCGGTGAAAAAGAAAACGGTACTCAGACCGACAACCGGAGAATCAGCAACATGATTATTGAATTCCTTTTTTAACCCTGCATGATCATCAAACACTAACCATGAAAATGTATAAAATCACCATCCTGGTTCTGTTCGTTGTCCTTTACGAACCAGGCACCGCAAAGCATTATACTTAAGACTAGGTTGCATTCGTTCACTATCAGCATTCCGGACGATCCTTCAATTATGTACTCCCGCTTGCTCTTCTTTTGCTCGGGATAGGCTCTTTTTTGTCGTCAGGTCAAAAAACAAGCAGTCATCTCCCAACCCATTCTCGGAAAAACAAAAACTGTTAACTGTCCAAAAACATAAGATCTACCAATTGCTCATCGACGGTAATGCCAACAAGGAAATCTCCAGCGAGTTGAACATCGAGGTCAGCACGGTTAAGTCGCATCTCAACAGCATTGATGCAAAGCTATTCGTTAAGTCACGAAAAGAGATTTATGGTGCGGGATAGAAGAAATAAAGAAGTCACTTGCATCACTATCTTCCCGCCCTGACCAATTATCTTATTGATTCTATCAAATAAGCCTATCTTACTTTTAAAAACAGAACGATGCATCCAATAATCAGCAATATCCTGGCTGTAGTAGCCGGTCTTTTTATTGGCAGCATAGTGAACATGGGTATCATCAGCGTCAGCGGCTCGATCATTGCGCCTCCTGAAGGCACTGATATAACGACCATGGAAGGTCTCAAAGCTGCTGTCCCGCTCTTTCAACCCAAGCATTTCATATTTCCCTTCCTGGCACACGCACTGGGCACCTTGGTGGGTGCAGCAGTAGCCGCGAGAATAGCTGCCACGTACAAGAGCCGGTGGGCCATGTTCATCGGTGCTGTATTCCTGCTTGGCGGCATTACCAACGTGGCGATGCTCCCCGCACCACTATGGTACAATGTAGTCGATCTTGTCTGCGCATATCTGCCTATGGCTTGGTTGGGAGCAACATTGGTGGAGAAATGGATGAGATAATTCAGAATGATGAATGAATCTAAAATCTACCAACTCTCAGGTAGAATAATTTTTAATAAATCCTGCCTTTAAATCAGCGGGTGTATTGTAGACTGGAGAATCTCCCGCGAAAATATCTTGGTATTGAGGAAAATATTAAACTGAAAGACATAAGGTAAGTCACTTTCAGAAATTGCGCTCTATTGTCAGTCTCAGTGTGGTAGCTCTTTGAACTCTTCGAAACTACATTTACTTGTATGATTTCAGGCAGATCCCTGCCAAGGCCGATAATGACAAGCTTTAACGCATCTCAGAAGGTTACTGCGAGAAATGGACATTCTCATCAAATTCTTTGACTCAATAGATGAAATGAATTTAATAGCAAATAATTAAGATCTATTGCGAGATCCGTTCTCTGAAAACTTGTTTTTGTTCAATACCAGAGCAACCAGCGCGCTCCGGAATTCCAATTGCCCTCGGCCTCGGGACAAAATGCACAATACACTTAGATGAATAATTGAACTACTGGTGTTGAAGCAAATAAATTAAATTCTACCCAACCCGTTCTGGATACCTTTCGTTGAATCATCGCAAATGGTTTTCGACCAAAAAAAAACACGAGATTTTATATGGACTTATTGCCTGCAAGCCACAAGGAACATTTCCTGCTACGGACGTTTACATAGATCAGAATGATTTTTTTAGTGGTCCATGGTCAAAATAGTTGTCTTATAGGTAGAAGTGGCATGATAATGGATGTTGATTATATATGTAAAAAAATGTTAATATGAAAAAAGAACATGATTTCACCCTTTATTTCCTTGCAGGTGCTATATCCCTGGTCTTTGTTGCAATACTGATGATGCTATCGCCATCCATAGTGGGGTTGGTATTATAAATCCTGAGTTCAACGAACGAACTGGTCTGGTACCATTTTTACATTTAATACAACTACCAATTGACACTTGGTCAATGATTCTCATTGTTTTGTAAGACCAATTGAAACAAGACACTGTCCTTCAACAGTTATTGAGTGTTGCATCAACATTGGGGAGCTACACTTATTTTGAGATGAATATTGCCAGTGTTACATTCCTTTTTAACGATGAGTCATTAATGGTCCATGATGTCTATTTAGCAATAAGGTGATCTATCGTACACTGGACCATTCCCAAAATAAACCATCGCCAGATATCAGATCTAATCTTCTTCCAGACAAAGAATAATCATTAAAACCAAGAAATAAATTGCGAGAAGCAGTCCTTCAATGGCTTCTTGGCAATGGGCCCTATACTCCCAGGAAAGAAATCCAGGACTTCGTAACTCCCGTTTCGTCGTCTAAATCGGAATTTTCAATAAACATTATGACATGATCAAGTTTTTTCAAGTCATCAGGAAGAAACTGATTTCTGAATCCGGATTTAGAAAGTATTCGTTATACGCCTTTGGAGAGATAGTCTTGGTAATGATCGGTATTCTGCTCGCACTTCAAGTAAACAATTGGAATGAGGACCGGAAGAATAAGGACAAAGAACATCCAATATCAGTCAGTTTAAGGTCAGAACTTCAGGCCAATTTAGAAGAATTGAGAAATGATCATTGACGAAACCAGGTTTTTTATCAATCCACAATAAACGTTCATAATTACCTGCGGCAGAAAACCTTAGAAAGCGATTCTATGTACAGGGACTTTTTCAACTTGGTCCAGTTCAATTATTTTTTTCCGAAGACTTCAATATATAAAACCCTAAGTTCCGGGAATCTCGAATTGATCAAATCTGACAGCTTGAAAGAGTCTATAACGGATATCTATGAATCCAATTTTAGCCGACTGATCCGAAAAGTCGATACGCGACGCAATGCCGCCAGGGTTCTGTTCCCCTATGATCAGAAACACTTTAGAGCCAGGCTTTTGGATGACGTCAATTCTCCGAAGTTTTCTTTTACCGGAAATGGAATCGCAATCCCTAACAATTTTGATGAAGTGATGTCCGACCCGGAATTTCAAACGCTGATTATGGAAGCGCTGGCGGGTAGGTATAATTTTGACGCCGGTTTTAAGTATACCATAGAAAATGTGGAAAAATGTTTGAGACAGATAGATGAATATTTAAATAAAC
>JBFKOL010000346.1:0-4507 GCA_041628815.1 Saprospiraceae bacterium
ACGGATATAGATGGGGATAACGACCTCGATCTTTATATTTCCAAATGCCGGGTCAATGTCAATGAACCCACCGATCCCAGGCGCATCAATATGCTTTTTCTCAATGAAAACGGGCAGTATATAGAGGCTGCAGACAGTTTTGGCCTCGCGATAGGGGCCCAGAGCTGGGCAACTGATTTTGGAGATATTGATAACGATGGCGATCTGGATGCCTTTATGGTCAATCACGGGGACCGCTATATGCTTCTTGAGAATATTGACAATGACACCTTCGTGGAGATCATGGACTACCTGGACGGGAACCTGCTTTTTGGCGGTGCCTTCCAGTGCGCATTTGAAGATTTTAATAACGATGGATGGCTGGATATCCTCATCGCTGGCGATAATGACATGCTCTTGGTGAATGAAGGGGATAAGACTTTTAAAATGAATGCCACACCTTTTGGCTTTGTCAATGCCTCTTCTTTTGCCTTTGGCGATCTTAACGCTGATGGCTATACGGATGTGATGACCTCGTTTGGTGGTTTTGACCCTTCACCTATGGATGCGGACAAGCTCTATCTCAATCTTGGTGGACCCAATAATTACATCGATGTGTCCCTGAAAGGCGACATGTCGAATGGTTCCGGTATAGGCAGCAGGGTAGATATTTATGGGAACTTTGGACACCAGGTTCGGGTATTGTCCAGTGGAGAAAGCTATGGCATTACCAATTCCTTGTCGCTGCACTTTGGATTGGGCGCCGCTACCTTGGTTGATTCACTGAGGATTACCTGGCCATCCGGGTGGGTTGATGTGTACTATGAGCTCAGTGCCAATGCACATTACCTGGCCCACGAAGGAAAGTGCATGGGGCCATTGCCAGTTATTGAGTCAGAGGGTTTTGAATTGAATTGCAATATTGATAAATTGATTCTCGATAGCGGCAACCCCGGGGACACCCTTGAATGGAACAATGGTGTATCAAGTACCTACATCAATGTGACGGTTCCTGGTGTGTATTACGCGACCCGTGACACGGGTTGTTGTGCCTATCCCAGTCAAACCATCATCATCAGGAATCAGATGCCTCCGGCAAAACCGGTATTGAATCTACAGAATAACATTCGCATATGCGTTGGCACCCCACTTTTGCTGACAACAATGAACCTCGAAGAAGTGTCGTGGTCTACAGGAGGAACAGCCCTGGGTATTGATATCACTGAATCGGGCCATTACTGGGCTGACCATGTTGGTGAGTGCTTTACCACACATTCAGACACCATTGCCATTGATGTGATCGATCCTGAGCTTTCGCCCCAAACTGTAACAATTGAATCCCCGTCGGAAGTCACTTTTACAGTTTCAGGTGATTCCATAGTGTGGTATGCAGATTCACTTAGCGCCATGCCTATCGCGATGGGTGAAACGTTTACGACAGGGATTGTCGATCGTGATACTGTTTTTTATGCAAGGAATATTGTCAAGACCATCCCCCCCGCGTACACAGGAGGCGAGTCACTTTTCCCGGAACCACCCAATGTCGGATACAGTTCAAACCTGCTCAGCGGGGCAATGTGGTTTGAAGTATTCAAGAATGCGCGATTAAAAAGTTTTTGGGTAAAGACAGATACACCTGGGCCGCGACGATTTCTGTTTTATGACGATTTCCTAAACCTCCATGCCGAGAAACTGATCCAACTGGACACACCCGGGATATATGAGATCGTTTTGGAAATTGACTTTACACCGGGATTTTATACAGTGACCACAGATGAGTCCATGAATGAAATCAATTTCGGGTTTCCCGCACCACGTTTAAGCAGAAATGATGGCAACAACCAATATCCATATCTCTTTGGCGATGCCATGTCAATTACGGGATCTAATTTTGGCCCGGAATTCTACTACTACTTTTATGATTGGTCGATTGAGTTGATCCTGGACACTTGTGAAAGTGCACTGGCGCCTTTTTCTATCGAACTGGACACGGTGAGTTCTGTTGTAGATGCAGTCATTCCCGATGTTAAAATTTATCCGAATCCCGCCATTGATGTTGTTTGGGTTCATTCAAAACAGCCATTGAGCAAATTGGTTTTGTCCAGTATCCAGGGAAAAATTATTGTAAATAGGGAATGTTGGGGATTGGATCATTCTCGTTTGGATATTGCGGGACTCAAGAACGGTGTTTATATCCTGCATGTCCAACAAAATATTGGCAGGTACTCAGAAAAATTAATAGTGACCGGATCACAGGAATAGGGGGAGCGAATGGGATTTATTGGATCAACTGTATTAATAGATAAAGTCCTGCGAGGACAAGAGTCCCTCCGGCGATGAACCAGGATTTTGGAAATTTTGAAAATCCTTTCGATGCAATGAAAAAAGTTAGCGCAGTCATAGCAAAAGCCGTAAGTATAAATCCAGGTAGAAAAATCAATGCGCTGGATTTATCGGGCATTAATGTGCCATGTGCAAAACCGTGGTAAAAGCCAAAAAGAAAAGCCACAACTATGTGCAGCCCTGTACTTAAATTAAGACGCAGCGCTATGATGATGCCGTAGATAAGCACCGATCCTGCAATTGCCCACTCTGTCAATGGGGTGATCATTTTACCCATTCCAAGCAATCCACCCAGGGTCATGGCTGCGAGAAATGAAATCCACGGGAAGTATTTTTTTGATGCTGTAAGCAATGCTGAAGCACATCCAAGACCTACGAAGGTCAGGAGGTGTTGGATGTCTTCAAAAGCATGCCATAAACCTGATGTCAAAGGATGGTCCTGACTGCCATACATATAATATGAGGGTAAAAGAAGCAGGGCTGACAGCGTAATGTTTCTGAATTTCATGTTTTGAGCGGGTTTATAGTCTGCTCGTTGTCCAAATTAATTATTTCTTTGCATAATAAAGAAAACAGTTAAGTATGGAAATTTTTCTGGGAATAGATGTGGGTGGCTCTGGTGTCAAAGGCGCGATTGTCAACAGCACAAATGGAGAGCTCATGTCAGAACGATTCAGGTTGGATACCCCTAAATATTCAACACCGGAAAATGTGGCCAAAACAGTACGCCGTGTGGTCAAGCATTTCAATTACGAAGGCATGATAGGATGCAGTTTTCCAACTGTCGTCATGCACGGTAGAGCCAAAACACATGGCAACATCCACAAATCATGGCTGAATGTGCAGGTAGACGAACTCTTTGAACATGTCACGGGGCATCCGTTCGTAGTACACAACGATGCGGATTTGGCAGGTCTGGCAGAAATGGAACTCGGAGTTGGAAGAGGCAAGATGGGCAAGGTTATCATGATCACTATCGGCACAGGACTTGGATCAGGTGTATTTTATGATGGGGTCTTGATCCCCAATTTGGAACTGGGGCGGATATTTGGAAAAGATGGTAAGCCTATTGAATACTATGCTGGTGACAGGGCAAGGAAAATTAAAAATTTATCGTGGGAGAAATGGGGTGAGCGTTTCGACTTCTATTTGCACCATATCGTGAGAGTGTGTTCCCCTGATTATTTTATTTTTGGAGGAGGCGCCAGTAAAAAACTCGACAAGTTTGAAGACCAGATCACGATTGACGTACCTTATGAAGTGGCGCATTTCAGAAACAACGCGGGAATTATTGGTGCGGCTATGGCCGCAAAAAAAGCCCATTTCCAGGAGGACAAGTTCGTCTTACAATAGCCCGGTAAGGAGGCTTCCGCCAAGGAGGATAAGAAGGATGCCTACAGTAATTTGAATAGTCCTGAAAGTGATTTTCTTGAGAAGGAATCGCCCGGCAACTGCCCCTGCAAAGGCGGCAATAGATGCCGCTGTCACCAGGCCCAACAGATGTTGTCCTTCCAGGAGATCGAACCGCCGCCCGTAAAACGATACGCCGTACACAATGAGTCGGCCGACATCAATGATCACTGCTGCGACAATACCTGTGGCGATGAAAACTTCTTTTTCAAGACCAAACTTTATAAGAAATGTTGTCCGCAATGCACCCTGATGACCGGATAAGCCACCAAAAAATCCTGAAATTGCTCCGCCAAGTCCCACGAATTTTCGAGGAATTGACAAGCGGCTTAAAACAGGGAGCAAATCAAACAAGGCAAAAATGATAATGAGCAGACCGATGATCACCTTGATCAATGTGATTTCACATGTTTGATCCCATAATATGTATGTCATGATTGGGCTTGTTTGATCCATGGCATTAAGCAAATAGGCGCCGAGAATGGACATAATGAATCCAGGCACTGCAAACTTGATAACCACGGACCAGTCGGCTTTCAATCCTATCAGCCCGACCTTGAAAATATTATTGAACAGATGGACAACGGCTGTGGCCGCGATGGCAACTGGCAGTGGGAAAAATACCGCAAATGCCGGCATCAGCATGGTGCCCAGCCCGAAACCAGCAATAAATGTCAATGCAGACACAAGAAGGGCAACAAGGCATACAACTATGTAATCCACAGGTATGATTTAGGTCATCAAGGTAGTAAAATCATAATTATTCAATGACTCG
>JBFKOL010000347.1:0-4484 GCA_041628815.1 Saprospiraceae bacterium
GCCCTTTGGAGGTCTGAGTGCCATACAAGTTTGTTTTATTGATTTGACCCAGCGAGAGCGTCCAGAAATGATCGTGCATTTCAAGATTGAGAAAACCCTGAATGACATTAAAATTCCTAACGGGTGAGCGATCCTGTTTAATCACTGATTCACCTACACGCCGAGCAATGACGGCAGGAGCCATTTTTAGAACTTTGGCAAATGGGAAAGCTACCCATGTATAGTGCCCGTCGTACTCTTTTTTTGTCTCACCGATCGAAATGTCACTACGATCAACATCCACCCCGAATTCATCTTCGATCGCATTCCTGATCAGTTCCTGGAGTAATAGTAAAGATTCCGCCATCGTCCCGTAAATGGCTGCAAAGGTAGGGTTTAAACATCAATCTGAAAGGACACATTTAATAGGGAATACTTAAAAAACCAAACTGCCCCATAAGGCGTTCCATTCACGGGCTAAGAAAAAAATGAAAAATTTGTCTGCCCATATTTTCTCTTCTCCTGTAGACGGGTATGACCCGAAAAATTGTGATCATCATTGTGTTCAAGAACAAAAAAACCGTTTGCGTCCAAAAGCTCGTGGGAAAATACAAGATCTGGTATTTTGTCTAACCAGTGTAAAGGATATGGAGGTCCTGCAAAGATGTAATCAAATTTTCTGTTGCAGATTTTGATGTATTTGAAAACATCCATTCTGACCACTGATAAAAACTTGTTGAATCCCAGTTCTGATGATGTTTTGCGCACAAACTGCACACATCCCAAATAGTTATCTACATAGGTTACATCCATGCATCCTCGTGACAAAAACTCAAAAGTATGAGCGCCAGTCCCTCCAAATAAATCTAGAAAAGCAACCTCTACAAAGTTCAATCGATTCATTAGAACATTAAAGAGAGCCTCTTTGGCAATGTCTGTGGTAGGACGAGTTGGCCAACCCTTCATCAGGGGCCGCAAAATACGTCCCTTGCAAGTGCCGCCAATTATGCGCATTTCCGAACACTGTATAATGCATGAACACAATGGGCATTCTTCACTGGCCCTTGGATGGGCAGCTCTCTTAATCTGATATTGCCAAAATAAGTGCCCAGGGTTACCAATTGTTCGTCACCCTCATTCACCATCCCGCTGACCTGAATAGGGATTTTCGCCTGGGCCAACTCAAACCTTTGGCAAATTAACGAAGTGAAGTACAATAAGTCACTGGGTTGGAGAACCGGAAATACATTGACGAGTAACAATTCTTCACCTTTTGTCAGACACAGAAGCGCCTTTTCATTGTGAAGCATCAGGTGTATTTTGTAATCGAATGTCAGTGTAACCAGACTTTCAAGGAAAGCAGTAGTAAGATGAACGCAAGAAGGTTTTGAGAAACGATTGTTCAATTGCTTGATCACTAATGACCGAACCGCATAAACGACCCTTACATTAAATCTTGTTACGTAGTCACTCCGAAAAATGTGTTGGTCTATTTTTGCTACACCATTGGCATGTGATACGAATAGCTCAGCCAACGATGGATCGAATATTTTCTCCGGAACCACTGAAAAAATATTATTCAGTACTCCAAATTGCATCTTGGTTATCTGAGAAGGGATTTGCTCGAAAAAAGGGAAAATGCCGCGATTGATGTCAGTACCTATGAGATTTTGGCTTTCGTCCCAAAGACCATAAAAAAAACTGTCTCCATCAATGACGGCAGACAGTTCTGCATATTTATCGGTATTTAAGTCAGAAATGGCTAAAGGGGTCGGGTTAATTCCAATTACCTTCAAGGTTTGGCGAAGTCATGCTTCCAAATCCTATTTTCTTATCTGGATCATAGGTGTCATCATATTGCCTAAACCTGGGATCGGAATATGACCCCATAAATATTTTCCAACGAGTGAAGCACTCCATTACAGGGACCAAGGTCTGTTGATAAGTCGTCGTGTCGGCCATCATTTCAAATTGTGCGCTTCTTTCTGTATAGGGTACATACCGGATTTCATCGAGGTTGATTCCGAGGCTTTGGATAGAATCTGCGGCACTGGTGTAGATGGTGTATCTGATAAACTTATCCGGGTTTTCCGGGTCTGCAGGGTCGGGTAAGAGTTGGAAAAAAGGAATACTGTCCGTTGAAAGGACATTTTTCAGATCGTCAAAATTGCCAGCAAAACCACCCCGGATTTCACGGTGTATTTCCTGTGCAGTCCGGATATCCTCCAGACGATCCACCACTACATTCTTTCTCTTTTCCTTTTCTGCCCTGAACTCTATAGGTTCTCTGATACCGGTATAGAGCACATAAGCCAGGAAGGCAATGAGGGCTATAACCAGCAGATTGATCACGTACTTCATTCCTAAGTTTATTTTGTTTTAACAGCCAGAAGGATTTCTTTTGTCACTGGAAGTAAAAAGACTTGGCCCAACTGACCCAAAGCACTGGTCACAATAATACTATTTTTTGAAAACATAGTGTTCATCTGATTTAAAAAGATACGGTTGAAAAACAATTCGATCAGGATACTTGCTATCGAGTCTTCGTGCGATGATACCGCTGCTGCAGTTATTGCAGAAGGGCGAATTCTCAGCAACAAGATTGCTAACCAGGATATCCACCGGGAATACGGGGGCGTCGTTCCTGAGTGGGCTTCGCGTATGCACCAGGAAAACATTGTACCTGTCGTTGACAGTGCCATGCGGGAAGCCTCTGTAAATCTTGAGGAATTGTCGGCGATAGCTTTCACTGCAGGACCGGGTCTATTGGGAAGTCTTTTAGTGGGATGTAGTTTTGCCAAGTCCCTGGCTTTAAGTCTTAATGTGCCATTGATCAGTGTCAATCACATGGAGGCACATGTTTTGGCTCATTTCATTGATGAACCGGTCCCTGAATATCCGTTCATTTGCCTCACTGTTTCTGGAGGACATACCCAGTTGGTCAGGGTCAACAGTCCCTATGATTTGAAAGTCGTAGGTGAGACCATCGACGATGCAGCGGGAGAAGCCTTCGACAAAATTGGCAAATACCTGGGTCTCGAGTATCCCGCTGGTCCGATAGTGGACAAACTGGCACAAGAAGGAAAAGCGCGGTACGACTTTACCAAGCCCACTGTGGAAGGTCTGAATTTCAGTTTTAGTGGACTAAAGACTGCCGTGCTTTATTTTCTCCGCGACGAAGTAAAAAAAGATCCAAATTTCATTGTGAAGAACCTTCACGATCTCTGTGCAAGCGTTCAAAAGGTAATTGTCGACATTCTCGTGGAAAAACTGGTCAAAGCGTCAAAACAATATAATATCAGGGAGATAGGAATTGCCGGAGGCGTATCTGCCAATTCTCTTTTAAGGGAAATGGTCTCCAAAACAGCTATAGAATATGGCTGGAGGACCTATATCCCAAAAATCCAGTATTGTACCGACAATGCCGCCATGGTAGCAATGGCCGCATATTTCAAATACGAGAAAGGAGCTTTTGCCGATCAGACTGCTACCCCGAAGGCCCGTCTTAAAATTGCTCGAAGTACTGATGATTAATTCATACTTTCGAGGTTCAGTCAAATTTCAGTAATGTACGTGCCATCAAGATGCCTACTTTTCTTTCTGGCCTTTGCAATGGTGTTTTCATGCACCACCAAGGAATCTACCAAGGTCCTGGTTTTTAGCAAGACAGCAGGTTTTCGCCATGAATCCATTCCCGATGGGATCAAAATGTTTGAAGAGCTTGGTGTCGAGCATGGATTCGATGTGGTCAAGACAGAAGATGCCTCCTTCTTTAGACAAAGCAATCTCCAGGATTTTAAGGTTGTTGTCTTTCTCAACACGACCATGGATGTTCTGAATCCTTCACAGCAAATTGAATTTCAGAGATTTATTCAAGCCGGTGGTGGATTCGTAGGTGTACACGCTGCAGCCGATACCGAATACAACTGGCCGTGGTATGGAAAGTTGGTTGGCGCGTATTTCAACGGTCATCCGAACAATCCAAACGTTCGTGATGCCATCGTTCGAAAGACTGAAAACAAACACGTCAGTACGGCACATTTGCCCGATGAGTGGGCAAGAAGTGATGAATGGTACAATTACAAGGACATCAACCCCGACATCATCTCCGTCCTCAACCTCGATGAATCGACCTACGAAGGCGGGACCAATGGTGACTTTCACCCAATTGCATGGTATCACGAATACGATGGCGGTCGCTCCTTCTACACCGGAGGTGGACATACGTCTGAATCATTTGAAGAAGAAGCATTTCGAACACATGTCCTCGAAGGTCTCAAATGGACCATGGGCAATAAAACTCCCGTGAATTACTCGTTGAAGAGCGTTATGCCTGAAGAGAATAGATTTCAGAAAGTCGTACTCGACAGCTACTTCGACGAACCTATGGAACTCGAACTTCTTCCGGATGGAAGGATCGTATTCATAGAACGAAAAGGGGATGTCAAAATGTACGATCCGGAATCCAATTCCACTTCAACCATAGCCTCCATCAACGCGTATAC
>JBFKOL010000348.1:0-4456 GCA_041628815.1 Saprospiraceae bacterium
CTCCTAAAAAATATGTATTTGGCGCTTGATCAAGTAGATGAATAAAGCTGGAAGGAGAATTAGGAAATATCAAGAATAATGTACCTTTTATCAAGCAAATCCACCCGTATAAGGTAATCCAGATTTTCCAGCTCTGCCATATATTATGATACTTAACAATAGCCATACCAACAACAATCAATACCAGGCTAAATAAAAAAGTACTTACTGAAGGTTCTGAGAAGCCTTTAAAAATATTACGCCAATGTTGACCAGAGAGTATATATCCTAGTCCTGAAGCCAAAAAGCATACACCTAGAATTATTGCTATGAACTTTGAAGTATCCATATACTAATAATCATAAATAAGAGCAAATCAACCCATTTCTTCGATGTATTCTAAGCTTTATACGACAAGTATTTATAGGGAATTTCTTTAAAATGAAGCAATCATTTGAAATCACGCAAAAAAATACTCCACCTTATCAAGGGAATGGAGCTATTCCATTTCCAAATCTTCCGGTTGGGACACCAGGGTTGCCACTTGGCATTGTTCAGGGAGCTGTCACTCAACAAGCCGGTCAGCAAATTCTGGCAGGTGTGGGTGCACAGTTAGCGATGTTGAATCCGGCCTTTGCAGGATTGATACCAGGTATCAACGACTTTCTCACTAATCCAGCCAATTTTGCGACAGGTACCTCTGGCAATTTTGTGGCCTTTGATTTATTAGCCCGTCAACCCTTTGGAAATTTGAATAATGCGCCACAAGCATCTTTGAGAAAAGAAGATACTTGGGAATTTGGATATGTGGGATTGATCGCAGATAAATTGAGAATTACATTCGATGTTTATAATCGTAAAATAGATGGTGAGGCCATTGTCAGTGCGATCAGTCCCTCCTATGGTCTCCAAGGTGTTGATAGGATAGGATCTGATTTGGGCTCCGGTGTCGCCGCGACGCTAACACCTTATTTGATCCAACAATTGACTCCACTCCCACCAGCATTACCTGCTCCTGTAGAACAAATCGCTGCACAGATTGCAGGAGCATATGCAGCGGGATACACGCAGGCAGGAGATGCATTTGCTCAAGCGATCGCTACTTTGGCAAATAATTTTCTCATCGGTACAATCGAGACTCAAAATGTACCTGATAATGGAGTGACCCATGTTGCGGCGGGTTATCGCACTTTTGAATCGTATAGTTATACAGGCATGGATCTGGGATTGGAGTATTTTCTAAATTCTGATTTCTCAATATTTGGGAATTATTCCTACATCTCAGACAATATGTTTACACCTGGAATAAAAGGGGTCGAAGGATCCACTTCCTTAAGAGCTCTATCGATACCTCAAAATAAGTACCGTCTTGGGGCTAACTATGGCCCAGCTCTAGGTTGGAGAGCCAATCTTTCATTTCAACATGATGACTCTTTTGAATCTTTGGACGGACAATTTTCCGGGACTACTGATGAAAAAAATGTAGTCGACCTCGGTATCGGATACAAATTCGAAAATGGATTAACTATAAATCTATCTTCTCAAAACTTATTTGACTCAGAATATCGTGCCTTCCCAGGTATGCCAAAAATTGGAAGAAGGTCATTGATAACTTTAACCTTCGATTTTGGAAATTGATTGATGATGTGATATAAGAATAATTGATATTCACTCCAATATAAAAGTTCATACAATGTTTTGTTACTCGTTTCACATCAGTAAATGGGAATAAAGCTCAGAAGTTGCCAGATGATGACTTCTGAGATATTTCTACTGTCGTCCTCTAAGTGTAGGGATTTATTTGTTATTCAGAATTGAATCTTTTATTTAATAAAAATGAAAAGAGCATTTGTAAGAATAGTCGGTGCTTTAGTTGTAATCCTGTTTATCGGCGCAATCTGGTTTAAATACAACTGGTATAAAATGCCAGGAATCATGGCGAGTATTAAAAATCCCACAGGAAAAAACCAGCCTGTAGACTGGCAAGCTGGCCCAGACTCGCGGACGTCCGATAAGCCCAATATAGTAGTCATACTTGTTGATGATCTGGGGTTTAACGAAATCAGCTCCTACGGAGGAGGCATGGGTAATGGAAAAGTCAAAACACCGAATATTGATCAATTAGCAGCAGACGGTGTATTGTGCACAAATGGTTATTCTGCTACCGCTGTTTGTTCTCCTTCGAGAGCAGCATTGTTGACTGGAAGGTTTCCAACGCGATTCGGATTTGAGTTCACGCCGACATCAAAAGGCTTCGGAAAATTAGTTGCAAGAATGCAAGAGGACAACGAGGTGCCCCCAATTTACGACGGTGAAATAGATAATAACCTTCCAGAGCATAATCAAATGGGCTTGCCAACTTCTGAAATTACAATTCCTGAGATGCTCGGGACTGAGGGCTATCACTCAGTGCATATAGGGAAATGGCATTTAGGAGGTACCAAAGAATTTATACCTATTAGGCATGGCTTTGACGAAAGTCTATGGATTGAATCAGGGAGCATGTTTTTACCAGAAGATGATCCAACAATTGTAAATGCTAAGCTCCCTTTCGACCCCATTGATAAATTCCTATGGCCCAATTTGCCTTATGCAGTACAGTTTAATGACAGCCCGCGTTTTGAGCCTGATGGTTATTTGACAGACTATCTGACAAACGAAGCTGTAAAGGTTATCGAGAAGAATAAAAATCGACCCTTCTTTCTATATATGGCTTATTGGGCAGTTCATACTCCTCTACAAGCATTAAAATCTGACTATAATCGACTGGATTTCATTGAAGATCATACTGAACGAGTACAAGCCGCCATGGTCTTAGCAGTGGATAGAGGTGTTGGGAAAATCCGTCGAGCGTTAAAAGTCCATGGACTTGATGAAAACACGATGATTATTTTTACAAGTGATAATGGTGCACCGCATTATGTAGGACTACCTGATCTCAATAAGCCTTATCGTGGTTGGAAAATCACCTATTTTGAAGGCGGTGTACATATTCCGTACATAGTCAGTTATCCAGGTAAGATTGCAAGTAATCAAGTCTATGAAGGTAGGATTTCTAGTTTAGATATTTTTCCGACCATTGGTTCTTTAACTGGAGCCTTATTGCCAGGTGATAGAAAAATAGACGGGGCAAATGTGTTACCCTTTCTCTCTGGTGATCTAAAAGGTGAACCAGAACGACCATTGTTTTCTAAAAGTGATACATACTCTTTCTTGATAAAAGACGGATGGAAGCTCCAGGTGGATGAAGAGCAAGAGAAAACATGGTTGTTTAATTTAAATGTCGATCCAACTGAGCAAAATAACTTGGTCGATATTGAATTAAAAAAATTAGCGGAACTTTCTGATTTGAGGAGTGAATTAATTGCTGAACAGGTCCCGCCAATTTGGAAGGGTGCACTAAAAACACCGGTATCCATAGATAGGCATTTGAAAGAAGGATTTACTAAAGAAGATGAACACGCGTATTGGGTAAATTGACCCATTCTTCTTTGGGGGATGATAGCATTGTTTATGGGATGATAATTTTTTAAGGGAAGTCTGTTATTTGAAGGGAGAATTTCGATTTTAAATTTTATCACTGGGAAAAAACAACTTCTGACCTTCCATTCCTGCGTCAACCTTTTGGTGATAAGTGGGAAATTTACACTTGGGCTGAAGTGGGAGTAAAACAGGTGCTTGGCGATATGAAGGTCCTGGTCAGTATTCAAAATTGTGGGAGCGCAAAATTCGCAATTCAAATCAGATATTATATTATCCAGATACTGGTGAAGCCATATTAGATGATATGTTGGATAATTATATGGTAGATGCGGTTGTAGTGGATATTGAAACGGGAGAGGAAAAGGCACGCTGCAATACGGGAACTATGTTTTCTGCCAATATGCTCTGGGGGGCAGGGTATCATCTAGATGCCTATATGGGAGGCGGGATTGCCGGAACATTGGTTCGGATTTTTGTAAAGGAGAAGTAGGTTCGGGGGATTAAAACCATATTATGCAGCAACTCTTACCTAATCCTTATGTCATTTCGACTATTGAAAATAAGGCGCTCTTTTCTATTTCTTTAGATTAAAAAACCTTGATGATAATGGTGCAGGCATTCAACACAAATTTGCTACTGTTCAAGCAACCTGTTTGCATTGGTTGCAATGTGAATATGCCATTATTGGAGAGGAGAGCGACTTTTGGACCCATGCTGCTATTTTTGAATTCCCAAATTTTACAGCAGTAAAACAAGCCATCCAAAAAGGAATTAATGACAGAGATGTGGAAGCATTGCAGGCTTTGGCAATAGAACCTACCAAAGTACCTGGCGTTATCCTTTTCTTATTCAAATTACTCCGCCCTTTTAGCATTTTAATAAATCGATATGCAGAAAAAGTAACCCTTAACCAAGTAATAGAAAGAATGAATGGAGAAGGGGGAATCCATCCTAATATAAATCAAACTACCCGCCATTTTCAAAATAATAGAAC
>JBFKOL010000349.1:0-4449 GCA_041628815.1 Saprospiraceae bacterium
ATGGCATTCGTTATGAGTGAATCCATCGAGGGATCATCAATGTTTCGCAAATTTTTTTTCGCCTGGTTGATGTCTATCATTTTTGGCATAACCTCGTCATGTATGGCCATGACTTCATCGTGCAACTTTTGTAATTCACCGGGCTGCTCCGGTCCGCATGAAACAATCAAAACCAAAAGAATCATCCAGTACTTCATCGCAAATTGGTTTCTTAGATTAAACCGAAAGATAACATGAGTGTTTAATTTGCAACTGGCAAAATGAAAAAGAAAAGGGTATTGCTATGGTTTCGGAACGATCTGAGGCTTCATGATAATGAAGCTCTGGTGGATGCGTGTAATACTGCGGATGAGGTTTTTCCGGTTTTCATCTTTGATCCTCGTCTTTTTGAAGGATTCACCAGTTTTGGATTTCGCAAGGTCGGAAAGTTCAGGGCAAAATTTATCCTCGAAGCGGTAAAGGATCTCAGAAACAGGCTTCGTGTTCATGGGAGTGATTTAATCGTGAGAAAAGGGTTGCCAGAAGAAATTTTGTTTGATCTGGCCAAGTCACTTCAGACATCCTGGCTTTTTTGCAATCGCGAAAGGACAGATGAAGAGGTAAAAATCCAGGATAAGCTCGAACGCAATCTTTGGTCCATCGGACAGGAGGTACGGTATTCACGAGGAAAGATGCTGTATTACACCTCAGACCTACCTTTTCCAGTCACGCATACCCCGGATTCCTTTACCCAATTCAGGAGGGAAGTAGAGAAAATTATCCAGGTAAGACCAGAACTGCCAATACCTTCCATACCTGCCTTTAGCGCGAATTTGATAGAGCTGGGTGATCTCCATGATATGATCGGGTATAATTTAGAACCATCACCCGGCGGCGTCTTCGAATTACACTCGACCTGGCGAGGTGGTGAGACCGCAGGCTTGAATAGACTGAACCGGTATATAGGTCAAAGCTTGAATAAGTCCTCCATGTCACTTGCATACAACGGAGAAATGATGGACACTTCGCATTTGTCACCGTACCTCTCCCAAGGTTGTTTATCCCCGAAAAAAGTATTTCAAGCCTTATGCAGTTCCGGAGACTCCGGGTGGCAGATGCCTTCATTCCGTGATGTATTTCACCATCTATTGTTGAGAGACTTTTTCCGACTTTCTGGTAAAAAGCATGGGAACGCCATATTCAAGCCGGGGGGTATAAAAGGTGAGGTGCGGACTGATCTGATCCGGGAAAAAACATTGTTCAAAGTGTGGAGCGAAGGAAGAACGGGTTTTCCCTTGGTCGATGCGGCAATGCGCCAGCTCAATACAACAGGTTACATACCCTTTGGCGCCCGCTATACGGCGGCCAACTTTCTTGTAAACGAGCTGCATATCGACTGGCGTATGGGAGCGGAATATTTTGAGTCGTTGTTGCTCGACTACGATCCTTGCAGCAATTATGTCAATTGGAACCAGGTGGCAGGCCTGGGTAACGACGTAAAGGAGTATCGCAATCTGTCTGTCCATTCCCTCGCCAAAAAGTACGATCCCAACGGGTCTTATGTCAGGCAGTGGTTGCCAGAACTAAGTGCCTTGGCTGGAGACCAGATTCATAGTCCCTTTACCCTTTCTGAAGAAGAAAGCATCCGCTATGGAATAGAACTGGGCAGACAATATCCTAAGCCCATCCTTTCACTGGCCGCTAAAGACTGAGATGCAAGGATGATTAGGCACTTACAAGTTGCCTATGCGCCAGTGTCAGCGTGCGATCGCACTTACTGGCAATGTCCTTACTGTGCGTTACAAGCACAAAGGTCTGGTCAAAATCTTCCCGCAGCTTGAAAATGAGATTAAACAGATCCTGTGAAGTTGCATCATCCAGGTTGCCGGTTGGCTCATCGGCGAAAACGATTTTAGGATCATTGATCAATGCCCTGGCTATTGCGACACGTTGTTGTTCTCCACCTGACAGTTCGTTGGGCTTATGGTCCATGCGGTCTCCCAGCCCCAGGTACTCAAGAAGATATCGGGCTTTGGTTTCAGTATCTTTTTTATTCATGCCGCCAATATATCCAGGGATACATACATTTTCCAGGGCTGTAAATTCAGCCAGCAGGTGATGAAACTGGAATACGAATCCTATCTGTGTATTTCGGAATTGTGCAATATCCTTGTCTCTGAGAACCATTACATCCGTACCATCAATTTCAAGACTTCCCGAGTCTGCCTGGTCCAAGGTGCCTAGGATGTGAAGAAGAGTGCTCTTGCCACTACCGCTTTTTCCTACGATGGCTACAATTTCTTTTTTGTTGATCTCGACGTCAATATCGCTCAGTACATGTAGGTGGCCATAGGACTTACTTATGTTGCGTGCTTTTAACATTTCTTGGGATTATAATATAAACAATGGGGAACTAAGTTTGGTTTATCTCAATCAAAAATACTCATTTATAAGGTTTTACAAATTAAATATTATAGTAATATGAATCAGACTCCTCTTTTGAGATGAAATTCCTTGTTTACCCTGAATTGTTTACCCTGATTATAGGGTGTCTGGCCAATTTATTTCATCTTCATTTGCTAAGAACGTTTGTATCGGCATTATGATTCAGGGGTAAACCCGCGATTTTTTCTAAAACACCGGCGGGTGCGATTTTTTTGGCTTTTAAGAACGGATTACCTTTACAGGACGATGGTTGAAGTCGCTATAATTGGTTCCGGTTTTTCCGGTATCGCCATGGGCATAGAACTTGTCAAAAAAGGCGTAGACAACTTTATCATCCTCGAAAAAAACGAAGACATCGGCGGTACCTGGAGAGACAATACTTATCCCGGTGCCGAATGCGATGTCCCTTCCGCACTGTATTCCTATTCTTTTGAGCCCTATCCCGATTGGGATTACAAATGGTCGCATCAGCCTCAGATCCTTTCATACCTGAAAGGATGCGCTGAGAAGTATGACCTCGAAAGTAGAATTCGGTATGGACGGCATATAACTTCCCTGAAATACTCTCGGGACAAATCATGTTGGGAACTTTCCGATGGATCGGGAGATCCTGTGAAAGCGCAATTTGTCGTCACGGCAGTAGGCCAGCTACACTGGCCTCACATACCCGAAATAAAAGGTGCAAGCCTGTTTTCCGGACCCTCGTGGCATTCCTCAAAATGGCAGCATGATGTAGAACTTACGGGAAAGCGCGTTGGTGTCATTGGTAACGCAGCCAGCGCCGTACAATTCATTCCCCATCTTGCCAATAAGGTTTCGTCCTTATTGGTGTTTCAGCGTAGTGCCAACTGGATGTTGCCCAAACCCGACAGACCCTACCGCTCCTGGGAGAAGTCGATCCGCCGCAGACTCCCGTTTCTCCTCCGTTTGGAACGGCTGAAATTGTGGCTCAAAGGTGGTGTGCTTTTCTGGTTTATGGGCGACAATGATTTGATCAGGAAACTGGGAGAATGGAGATCACGAAAGTATCTGAAATCCGTTATCCGTGATAAAACGTTGCGCTCCAAGTTGATCCCTGACCATCCGATGGGTGCCAAAAGAATTTTGTTCTCCGATGATTACTATCAGGCCCTGACCCGACCACATGTACATCTTGTAACGGATGAAATAAAGGCCATTTATAATGGTGGCGTGCAAACGTCCCAAGACCTTATTCCCCTGGATATCCTGATTTTTGCCACCGGGTTCAAGACACATCCATTCCTGCATTCACTCGATATTTCCGGACGCGATGGTTCAAAGTTGAAAGATGTTTGGATTAAAGGAGAAGTTACCTATCTCGGGATGGCCATACATGGTTTCCCGAACTTTTTCATGATGTACGGGCCTAACACCAACCTTGGCCACAACTCGATCATCATCATGATAGAAAGCCAGGCAAAGTACATTTGCGAGTGTATCCGTACTGTGAACCAAAGAGGCAAATCGACTGTAGAGGTGACAGTTCCTGCGCAAACGTCATTTGAACAGGAGATGCAGAGAAGACTAAGAAAAATGGTTTGGAGCCGTATCGACAAAAGCTGGTACAAAACCAATGACAGGATTTCGAACAACTGGCCCGGAAGGACATGGGAGTATATGCGGCGAACGGCGAAGATTGACTGGGATCACTATATAATGGCATAATGCGTATTCTCCAGGTCAATAAAAAATTTCCCTATCCTCTTCACGATGGTGAGTCCATAGCGGTCACATCCATTGCCAAAGGGCTTTCCGAGGCAGGGGCGCTCGTCGATCTATTTGCCTTGAATACCCTAAAGCACTATTACGCATACGATAAAGCTCGAGTGCCGGAAGAACTCAGACACTATGAGCATATTATGACGGCCACAGTCGACACGTCCGTTTCTTATCTCAAACTAATCTTGGACATGCCCACCAGGAAATGCTACCAGGTCAACCGATTCTATGACAGAGGAGTCGCCAGGGCACTGGAAGACCAACTCGGTCAACAGTCTTACGATG
>JBFKOL010000350.1:0-4443 GCA_041628815.1 Saprospiraceae bacterium
GATTTCATGACGGTATAGGCAGTTGTCCCGGATGTAGCCATCGTATTGTTCGTTGTCCACGTACAATCTTCGACTGAATTCGTCTTTCATAATATCCCAGTAGTAGGAACATTCTTCGGTTTGGGAACAATTACGGCAATTTTGTCCTCTGAATTCACCATTGCTGCCATAGTGTTCAAGGCCGCCATATGCGAATACTTCATAAGGGTCACTGTCCAACCACCAGTTTAATAGATCAAAGTGATGGGTTGCCTTGTGCACCAATAATGTACCTCCATATTCGCGCTGCCCGTGCCATCTGCGGAAATACGAGGCCCCGTGATGATTGTTCAGGTACCAATGAAAGTCTACCGAAGTGATTTCCCCAATGTGTCCTTCCATGAGCAGCGATTTGATCTTGGTAGCATAGGGACTCCATCGATAATTGAAGCCTACGATTAGGTTATTGCCTGACCTCCTGACCGCATCCATGATATCCTGGCACTTCCGCTCATCGGTGGTCATGGGTTTTTCCGTAATGACATCGCTGCCAAAATCCAATGCCTTAATGATAAAGTCGTGATGGGTGGAATCGACAGTAGTCACAATTACCAGGTCGGGATTGGTATCAGCCAGCATATGGTCAAAATTATCATAGGTGCTGCATTCCACAGCCATGACTTCTTTTGCAAGACGCAAACGCCCAGGGTTGATATCGCAAAGCCCAACAAACCGTATCACATCAGCATAGTTGTCTACTATCCTTTTTCCCCAGAAACCTATCCCTCGGATCCCAGTACCAACCAGGGCCACCTTTACTTTTTCCTTTGGAATTTCCCGTAGATTAAGTTCGGACCACGATAGTCCACCTACCAGCATCCAGCTTAGTTCGGATAAAAATGTTCTTCTGTCTGTCATGCCCATAATTGTCATTCAATATAAAAATTATTGGGTGCTCATTTCACAGGGATCTTGTATTCATTTTATAGACCATAAGATTCGAAAACTCCTTTTGCCTGAAACAATACCAACACTGTTTCCGTGGTTCATCTTGATTTAGCAGCGATCAGTATCATCCTATCGACATTAATTTTTAATTTTCACGTGGTTTAGAGCTCTGTATTTAACAACCCATTAAACTGTCTGGTGGAACAGAGATTTTTGTATTACGGCATTGCCTATTTCGTCCTTACTGTTGTACTCTACTTCGTGCTCCGCAAGTATTGGGGTCACAAGATGTATCCCAAAGTGGTCAGTTCAGCCCTGATACCGGTCATATGGGCTTTTATTGCGATGTATTTTGACCTTTTGGCGATATCTCCAACCGATGCGGCGGCATCCGTGGCTCAAAAGGTCGCCTGGACCGTATTGTTCGTCCTGATAGCCAATGCCGGCATGCAATTTTTAACATGGATCGTCTATGACTTCCTCATTGGGAGAAAGTGGTCCAAACTCCCCAGGTTTATTTTTAACCTGGCTGGTTTTATACTGGTGGTAGCCGTCATGCTTGCGGCTATCCGCATCATTTTCAATGTCCAACTCACCGGCCTGATTGTAGGTTCAACCGTTATTTCCGCGGTTATCGGTCTTGCCCTACAGGACACACTAGGTAATCTTATTGCAGGTCTCTCATTGAATGTGGAATCACCTTTCAATATTGGAGATTGGGTTAACCTTGGAGGTCACGAAGGAAAGATCATCTCTCAGAACTGGCGGACCTTGACCATCAGGACACGCAACAGCCATCGTGTGTCGCTTACCAATAAGTTCATCGCGGAGGACAAGATTATCAACTACTCAAGACCCACACAACGTCAAATCCACAACTTTTACATTTTCCTGGATTATGCACACCCTCCTAACTTCGTAAAAAAAGTACTGAACGAAATGCTGGATGAAATACCAGAAGTCGATATTGCCCCGGACTTGGGAACCTTCGTAGTGGACTTCGGTGACAGCGGCGTCAAATATTGTCTGAGATATTGGTTGTACGACTACGCAGATATCCTGCCCATTCAAGACAAAGTATTAACACGGGTTTGGTATACGCTGAGAAGGCACGATATCCTGATACCATACCCCATCAGCGATGTGCGCATGTCGGTTATGGATCCTGCACAGGCAGAGTTGAGCAAGCAGAAGGAACATCAACTCATCGAAGAAAGCTTGCGATCTTTTAAATGGCTGGAAGCACTGACTGCAAACCAGATTAAAGAATTGGCCCGCAATGCACAGCTCAAGGTGTACAGCGATTCAGCGCGACTGGTGCGGCAAGGTGATGAAGGAGACTCGATGTTCATCATTCTCGACGGCAAGGTGGAGGTGAGAATTACTGGTGCCAGAAATCAGGAGATTACCGTAAAAGAGCGCAATGCGGGAGATTTCTTCGGTGAAATGAGTCTACTTACCGGCGAACCTCGCTCTGCCTCGGTGATAGCCGTAGGTGATGTGCGCGTCATCGTTCTGAACAAAAAGGCATTTACGACCATCATCATGAAGGATCCCGCCATACTTGAATCCCTGCTGGATATACTGGAGACTCAGAGAAGTGATCTTGAGTCCATCATTGATGCCGACCGCAAGAAAAGCAGTAGAAGACCAAAAAGCGCGCGCGAAGTATTGTTGATGAGAATTAAAAGTTATTTTGGATTGAAATAACCTGCTATGTGGAAGAAGATACGAAGGTTCCTGATTTTGGCTTTGCTGGCATTGATCGTCATTCAATTCGTCAGCATTGACAAGACCAATCCTCCCGTTGTTAATGCTGAAGACTTCATAACCATTCACCAGCCTCCTGCAGGTGTACGCGCAGTACTTTCCAATGCATGTTACGACTGTCACTCCCACGAAACTAAATATCCATGGTATACCAATGTCCAGCCCGTTGCGTGGTGGGTGAAGGGACATGTGAAGGAGGGCCGCAAAAAATTGAATTTTTCCAGGTGGTCGTCATATGACGCCGAGAGAGCAGCGCACAAGTTGGAAGAGGTTGTCGAAGAAATAGAAGAAAGACACATGCCTTTAAAAAGCTATACGTGGATGCACCAGGAAGCCAAACTCAGCCGCGAACAAATTAATATGACCATCGATTGGTTTCAGGGGCTGGAATGATAGATTTAGACCTTTCAGCTCAATTGAAGTTTCAACCTTGTGAATACCGAGGAGGTACTACTTTTATGATAAGAGATAGGAAGAACCATCAACCCGAGGAAGAATGATAAATCTAAAGTCCAAAGATCTTAAAAAGGTAATACTCATAGGAGACAGAGTATTGATCAAGCCTTCCAAGCCCCTCACTAAAACAGAAAGCGGGCTTTATATACCTCAGGGCATGCACCGCAAGGAAGAGCTTTATAAAGGATATGTCATGAAAGTTGGTCCCGGCTATCCCATCCCTGCGCTTCGAGATGAAGAAGAAACCTGGAAAGACAAACATGAGGACGTGCATTATGTGCCGCTACAGCCGAGGCCAGGAGATCTCGCCGTATACCTTCAGAAATCGGTTTATGAAATTGAGTTTAACAATGAGAAGTATGTCGTCCTGCCTCAATCTGCTTTGCTGCTTCTTATCAGAGAAGAAGACTGAGAACTGTTGGACAAAACCTTTGATCATCGTATTTTGCAGAAAAGGGCTTTCATGACCCGTTACTGGGCCTCATTCATTTTACTCGTCATTATCATTTCAATCTGGTCATTTCGGCCTATTTCGCATTTGTCGGATACAACCCATGCGGGACCTGCGTTTAGGGGTGTTTGCTGGGTGGGCGGAGATTCAATTGCGAGGCACAACATTCAACAGATAGATGAAGTAGGCATTAACTGGATCTCCCAGACTCCTTTTGGCTGGATGCGTGGACATGACCACCCTTCGGTCATATTGAACAATGAAAGGGCGTGGTGGGGCGAAAGCGACAGGGGTCTTATCCATACTGCAGAACTTGCTCGTGAAAGCGGTATAAAAACAATGCTCAAACCGCACATATGGTTAAGAGGAACAGATGGGAAGTGGAGATCGGATATAGAGATGAAGAGTGAAGAAGAATGGCAAGAATGGTTTGCGTCCTATACAAATTTCATTTTACACTATGCGAAGCTGGCAGAAGACAACGCTATGGATATGCTTTGTATCGGGACTGAACTCTATCAAACCACCCGTCAACATCCGGATCGTTGGCGTAAATTGATTCGAGAAATCAAAAAAGTGTACAGCGGCAAATTGACCTATGCGGCTAACTGGTACAAGGAATACGAGGAGATCACATTTTGGGATGAACTTGATTACATAGGAATCCAGGGATATTTCCCGCTGTCCCGGCGGACTGAGCCAAAAAAAGAAGAATTGCTCAAATCGTGGAACCGGCATAAACGTTCCATGCAACGGATCTCGAGACGATATGGCAAGCCCGTGTTATTGACGGAAATCGGATACAAAAATACATCCGACTCGGCGATCTCGCCATGGAC
>JBFKOL010000351.1:0-4419 GCA_041628815.1 Saprospiraceae bacterium
CATCCATCAATGCAAGAGAGCCGGCACAAACTGTTGCCATAGATGATGATCCATTGGATTCAAGTATGTCTGAAACCAGGCGTATCGTATATGGCGAATCATCTGGTAGGACTTGGCGTAGAGATCTTCCTGCAAGGTTGGCATGACCCACTTCTCTCCTGCCTGGGCCGCGCATGGGTTTGATCTCTCCCACAGAAAGGGCCGGAAAATTGTAGTGTAGGATGAATTTATCGTAACCCGTATTCATGGCGGTGTCCACCATGACCTGATCCAGTTTGGTGCCGAGGGTAGCAGATGTCAAAGACTGTGTTTCGCCTCTTGTAAATATGGCTGATCCATGTGCGCTGGGCAGGTAATCAATCTCTGTCCAAATGGGGCGCACATCGCTGTAACCTCTTCCATCCAGCCTGATTTTTTCGGTCAATACCATTTCTCGTATCAGCTCCTTTTTCAGTTTATCGAGAGACTCCATAGCCTTGCCGAGATTTTCTTCGAGCCACTCCTCGTCCCTATTTTCTTCCAGATGGGTCTCCAATTCTTCTGCGAGGGCTTTCAGTGCATTTTTACGCGTGATCTTGTCATGTGCTCCCCGGGCTATTGCATTAATGCGATCTGCAGCAAAATCCGATACAAACTTTTTGATTTGTTCATCTTCCTCAGGTGTCAGAAACTCCCTTTTGATGAGAGCCTTGTCCCCTACTTTTGTAGCCAGGTCGAGCTGAGCGTCACATTGCACCTTGATGGCCTCATGGCCTGTCCGAATGGCTTCCACCAATTCGGATTCCTGGCACTCATTGGCTTGACCTTCCACCATCATAACATTGTCTTTGGTGGCGGCCACAATGATATCGATCGTGGCATCAGATAATTTGTCGAGCGGAGGATTCACTACGTACTGTCCATCGATCTTCGCAACACGTACTTCGGATATAGGTCCAGCCCACGGTATGTCGGAGACGGATAGAGCCGAGGAAACCGCCAGGGCCGCATAGGCATCGGGTGTAATGTTTTCGTCAGAAGAAATCAAATTGACAACGACCTGCGTATCATTCATATACCCGTCCGGGAATAACGGGCGGATTGCCCTGTCAATTAACCGTGAAATCAATACCTCATAATCGTTGAGTTTTGCCTCGCGCCTGAAAAAGTTGCCGGGAATTCTTCCTGCAGCTGCAAATTTTTCCTGGTAGTCCACCGACAAAGGAAAGAACGATGCATCTTCACGGGCCTCGTCGGCTGAAACAACAGATGCGAAAATCATTAATTTACCCACTTTGACGACGGCTGATCCGTGTGCCTGAGCAGCAAGTTTACCTGTTTCAATGGTTACCTCTTCTCCACTGGGTAGCGTAAAAGAGGTGGTAATTGGAGTTTTTAAACCCATATTTTGGTTATAGTTTAGGGCTGTGGACTCGACTTCGAGATCGACAGCATGTCAAATTAATGAAGTCACCCTCGCGAAGAGGGAGCGGACTCCTTTTTCATAATGAGCTTACTTATTCTGGAATGATAATAACCTTACCTCGAACTTAGATTTATTCTCCGTTTTGAGGTGCATTTTGCGGCACCACGGAGCTTTTCGGGTATTATTTTCTTATACCCAGTTTCTCTATCAATGCGCGGTACTGGCCTATGTCTTTTTTGGCCAGGTAACTCAGCAATCGCTTTCTCTTACCAACCATGGTCAGGAGAGCTCTTCGGCAAGAATGATCTTTTTTATTCTCCCTCAGGTGCTGTGATAGATGATTGATACGGTAAGTAAATAGCGCTACCTGCGCTTCGGTGGAACCAGAGTTGGACGTGGTCCCCCCGTATTCCTCAAAAATTTCTTCTTTTTTTTCTTTTGTCAAATAAGTCGCCATAAATTAAATTTTACCAAAAGTGATTACGGAAATCAAAGTTCAGCGGCGCAAAGGTACTCCAGATGATCGGATAAAACAATATTTTGTCATCTTACATTATATGTTTTCGCTTCGTCCCAGAGTGCGTCCATCTCCTGCAACGACATTTTGTTCAAAGGCTTCTGGCTTTTCTCTTCAATGTATTCTACGCGTTTTTTGAATTTGGCATTGGTGAGGTCAAGGGCAGCATTGCTATCAATACCCAGAAATCTCGCATAATTTACGAGAGAAAACAAAACATCTCCGAATTCTTCTGTCGAGTTGGTATTATCCCCTGTCTCGGCGGCCTGTCTGAATTCTTCCAATTCTTCCAATACTTTGGCCCAAACGGCTTGCTTTTCCTCCCATTCGAATCCCACTTGTGCTGCCTTTTCCTGCATGCGCTGTGCCTTGATCAATGGAGGCAGAGCATTGGGTACGCCCTGGAATATCGACTTTTTTCCTTCCTTCATTTTGATGCGCTCCCAGTTTTGCTTGACTTCTTCGGCATCGTGGACCTTTGTCTCTCCGTAAATATGCGGATGACGCCGGACGAGTTTTTCACAAACGGCATCAAGAGCGTCGGCGATATCGAAATCATCGGTTTCGTCGGCAATTTTGGCGTAGAATACCATATGTAGAAGCAGGTCACCAATTTCCTCTTTCACTTCATCCATGTCACCTTCACGTATGGCATCCACCAGTTCATAGGTCTCTTCCACAGTCAAACTACTCAGTGATTGCATCGTTTGTTTTCTATCCCATGGACATTTTTCCCTCAAATCGTCCATAATGTCCAAAAGCCGGTTAAAAGCTTGTAATTTGCGATTCATTGACAACTAATTATCTACGTGTTCGTTTGATATATTACAAATTTCAATATTATTTGTCGCAATGGAGCAATTTCTCATCACGCTTTTAATCATAGGAGGTGTTTTCGGACTCTCCTTTATATTGATCAACATTAAACACATTCTGACGGGCAAGGAATTCAGTGGTACTTGCGCCACCAACAATCCCATGTTAAAGAACGAGATCGGCGAGTGCTCCGTATGTGGTAAATTACCTGACGAAGATTGCAAAATGCCCGAAGTTAAAACTGCAAGAAGTTGACCCAATGAAACCGTTCATTATGAAGAAATCGTTTCTCCTTTTTCTATTCGCGGTTTGTTCATTTGTTATATGTATTGCCCAGGCGCCGTCTAAACCATCTTCGGGTGACATCTTTCAGAAAATTCAACGTCTCGATTTTCTCGGCAGTGCTTTATATATAGCCGCCCACCCAGACGATGAGAATACACGCCTGATTTCGTTGTTTGCCAATGATAAACACGTGCGCTCGGGTTACCTTTCCTTAACAAGGGGTGACGGCGGGCAAAATCTCATCGGGACTGAAATCAGGGAGCGACTTGGTCTGATAAGGACCCAGGAGTTGCTTGCAGCACGGCGAATTGACGGGGGTGAACAGTTTTTCACCCGTGCCAATGACTTTGGTTATTCCAAGCATCCTGATGAAACCCTGGCTTTATGGAACAGGGAGGAGGTTTTGCACGACATGGTCAAAGTGATCAGGGAGTTTCGACCTGACATTATCGTCAATCGATTTGACCACAGGCGTGCGGGTGAGACACACGGTCATCACACGGCATCGGCGATGCTGTCTATAGAGGCAGTAGAGATGGCATCAGATCCCACTACTTTTCCGTCACGACTGACCTATTTGGACCCATGGAATGTAAATCGGGTATTCTTTAACACGGGATGGTGGTTTTATGGAAGCAGGGAAAACTTTGATGCTGCCGATAAATCGAACATGATGGCCATTGACGTGGGCACATTTTCACCGGTTTCGGGATGGTCCAATGGCGAAATAGCGGCTCTCAGCCGTTCTCAGCACAAAAGCCAGGGCTTCGGCTCTACCGGCAGCCGTGGTGAGCAGTTTGAATACCTTGAGTTGTTGTCAGGGAATATGCCTGCTGGGTCAAATGACCCATTCGAGGGCATTAACACCAACTGGACAAGAATAAGTGGTGGCCAGAAAATAGGTGAACAAATTGATGCTTTATTGCAGAATTTCAATTTTGCTGATCCCTCGGTGCACATCAATGACATGCTCCGTATTTATGGCAGTATTAAGTCTTTGAATGAAAGTCATTGGAAATCCATCAAACTGGCCGAAGCAGAAGAAATATTGGTTGCTATGACCGGCTTATTTCTTGAAGCAAGGACTGAGGCATCTTATGCCACAAGGGGCAGTAGCGTAATTCTTGAATGTGAAGTTACCAATAGATGCCGGTACCCCATTACCCTTCAAGGGATCACCGTCCAGGGTGCCGCCGTCAGCAGTAGCGACACTATGTACACATTACCCTTCAACAGGGAAACATCTGTAGAAATTATTGCGGAGATCAAACGTGATGCACGGATTTCCAATCCCTATTGGCTTGACCAACCTGGGTCACTGGGTATGTATACAGTGGAAGACCAAGGACTAATAGGAAAAGCACAGTCCGATCCGTCAATTCAGGTTCTATTCGAC
>JBFKOL010000352.1:0-4410 GCA_041628815.1 Saprospiraceae bacterium
CTGGTTCAGCTCGAATACCAGGCCGAAATGGCCGGCGGTCAAGTACATGTTACCATGGGAAATCACGAGTTGATGGTCTTGAAAAGTGATCTCCGGTATATCCACAGAAAATATACCTATAGCAGTGTGATAATGAGGCGCATTTACTCATCATTTTTTGACAATGACAGCTTCCTGGGGCGATGGGTGCGATCCAGACCAGTATATCTTCAAATAAATGATGTCGGATTTGTTCATGCAGGAATACACCCAGACTTTTTTCAATGGGGTATCGATATTGATCAGCTTAATCAATTCTTTTACGACAACATTGTTGAAAAAAACCTCGGTACCATCGAGCAAGACACGGTCCTTACCTGGATGTACTACGACAATGGCCCGCTTTGGTTCAGGGGCCTGGTGGATCTCGAATTTTTCACGCGGAAAGAAAGCCGCAAGTTGTTGAAGAAACTCGACATCGGACATCTTGTGGTAGGTCATACCTCTATGCCAGAAATCAGGTCGATCTATGACAATACCATAATATTCATTGACTCTTCGATAAAGCTTGGACTTGACGGCGAATTGCTTTTGATGGAAAAAGGCAGGTTCCTTCGCGGAACAAAAGATGGTGCCAAAATTCCTCTGAAACCCGTATATTGAATGTACTGATGAAAAATTGAATTATGTCATTCATTATACAAGCTGTATTCCTCTGGCTGTTAACGTTCACTTCGATGTCGTTTGACAGTTCGGTTACTCATGAAGACGCGGCCATCCAGGATACCATTTCTCTCTTTAACTATTTCTTTGATCGTCCAGGAAAACCTGTCCTTAAATTGGACACCAACCTCGGGCGATTGGTCAATAAAAAAATGAAAGAAGAAGAGCAGCCAGGTGTTATCTCTTTCATCGGCCCAGACGATTCTGAGCTCTCGCTGCCCATGCAAATAAGGGCCAGGGGTAATATCAGGAAGCAAGTCTGTTACTATCCACCCATTCGCATAAATCTGAAGAAAACTGATCTGGCGAATGCAGGATTCAAGAAGTTTGACAAATTGAAATTTGTTCTTCAATGTAGGGATAACAAAACCGGTGAAGCATACCTTGAGAAAGAATTCCTCATCTACGAGCTGTATGCTTCAATAGACAGCCATCATGTTCGCACCAAGATGGTAGAGTTACAGTTTTGGGAAGGTGAAGACCTGAAAAAAACACTGGATGGTTTCCTGGTCGAAGAAGAAGAGCATTTTGCAAAAAGACTGAATGGTACAGTGCTTGAAAAAGGCAACATCATGAGTGCCAGCCTTCAACGCGACCACTACCTGAAGATGGTTTTCTTTCAGCATATGATTGCGAATACCGACTGGACAATTCCCAATAAACACAATGTTGAAATTGTCAAGCTTCCACAATATCCAAGGGTTTTGGCCATACCTTATGATTTTGACTATGCCGGCTTGGTTGGAGCCTCCTATGCCATCCCTCATACCTCATTGCCCATAGCGAATATCAAACAAAGATACTTTATGGGATTCCAGGTTACAGAGCAAGAAGCCAAGGCCACATGCGATTACTTTCTGTCTATCAAGGACCAGTTCTTATCCATTGTTGACAATGCATCCTACCTCGATGACCGTGATCGCGATGATGCAAAAAAGTTCATAGAGGACTTCTACAAAAACTTTGAATCGGACAAAAAGATAGTCAAGACTTACGTGACAAAAAAGAAATAGTTCAGTTTAAGAACCTGGCTACATCACTTACAGCTTTAAGTCCTTTGTTACCAAAAGCTTTAAGGCCAAAAAACCCGTGAATCACACCGCGGTATCTTTTGATGACCACATCTACACCGGCTGCCTTCATCCTTTCTCCCAGGGCTTCACCTTCATCTCGCAGGGGGTCGAATTCGGCAGTAAGAATCATCGTTTTTGGGAAATCAGACCAGTCATCTGCAAGTATCAGCGAAACCCTTGGATCAACCCTGTCGGAGTTGTCTCTAAGATATGCATCGGCAAAAGCATCCATGGCCATACCTGTGAGGTAGTATCCTTTTTCAAACCTAAGGTGCGACTCAGTGCTTCTTTCCCTGACATCGGTACATGGATAAACAGCCACTACTTCTGCAATCTGAACATCTTTGTTTTGTTTGAGAATTTCCCTGGTAGCAGCGATTGCCAGGTTGCCGCCCGCACTATCGCCAATAGGTACGAATTGTGCTGGGAGGTTCAATTTTGCCGCATGCACAGCGAGCCAGTTCAATACATCCGTACATTCCTCCAGTGCAATGGGGAACTTGTTTTCGGGTGACAGCGAATAGTCCACAGCCACTACGGGCCTCCGCGTGGTCAATGCGATTCTTTTGATCTGCTCGCGATGTGTATCAATGCTGCAAATGCACCATCCCCCGCCATGGAAGAAACACAGTGTTTTGTCGTCTACAAGTTCGGTGCCTCTATAGATTCGTGCTCGCAGATTACCGTGTCTGGTGGGAATTTTAAGTTCTTGCTCTGAATCCACTACTACCCCAATTTTATGAGCATTCTTTTCTACAAATCTTTCAATGGCATCCCGAAGCTCAATTATTGGCATCGCATCCAGCGGTGGCAAAAACTTAATAACAAGACCGGATCGAAAATCCACAAATCCTTGGGGTGTCTTCCGTATGTATACGTATAATCCCAATCCTATAAAGACGACGATTAATATGCCAACAAACCAAAACATCTTTTCATCTTAGGTGAGTTGGTCAAGCAATCTTTTTTTCAGCTGGACGGGAAAATCCAGTGCTTTTCGGCTTTGTTTGTCAAAAAGAACCAGCGCTATCTTCATTGTACTGACACACTCAGCCGTTTGACTGTTGAACATTTCGTGGTATACAGTATAGGCTTTGTTGCTGATACCCAGGAGAGAAGACTCTACATAAATCAAATCATCCTCAAAAACTTCTCTGAGGTATTTGATATTCTGCTCAAGTACGACAATACCCATTTCGCGACTTCGCAGATATTCGCTTGTCAAGCCCATGTGTAGGGCAAAATTACGTCCGGCGTGTTCAAACTTGTTGATGTAATACATCACATTCATGTGATGGTTTGAATCACATTCCCAGGTCATCACAGCTCCTTTGTAGGTAAGAATTCTTTTCATGGCATCAGGCTATGTTTTTCGCTTTGAAGTTCTGTAGATTATCAGGCGTATTACGCTGTCATCCCTCCGTCAATGGCGATGGCCTGACCAGTGATGAACGTATTGTCATCGCCGCACAACCAGGCAATCAGTTTTGCCACCTCCTGAGCCTCCCCAAGTCGCTTCATTGGAATTGCAGATTTCAATATATCGATGAGATCGGGATTATCGTTGATATAGGAGCGACCCATTTCCGTATCGATGACAGTCGGGCAAACGGCGTTTACCCTGATGCCAAATTTGGCATATTCCAAAGAAGCAGACCTCGTAAGACCAATTACAGCATGTTTGCTTGCAACGTATCCGCTCATTCGCGGATAACCTTTAAGCCCTGCCACTGAAGACACATTGACAATGGAGCCGGCGCCTTGCTGTTTCATGATAGGAAGCACCATTTTCATACCGTACCACACCCCCCAAAGATTGACGGATAATACTTCTTCCATGGCTCCATCCCGGTAGTCTTCGAAAAAATCGAGTGATCCGCCAATGCCAGCATTGTTGACAAGTATATCGATTCTTCCAAACTGATCCATGGTTTGGTCTATCAACTCCTGCATGTCCCTTTTTTTAGATACGTCGGCCATGGCAGCAATAGCAGAGCCTTCTTGTTCTAGTATCAATCCACATGTTTTCTGGGAACTATACTCATTGATATCGGAAACGATCACAGTAGCTCCTAGGGCTCCAAGTTCTATACATGTCGCCCTTCCAATCCCGGATCCTCCGCCAGTTACAATCGCAATTTTATCTTTCATATTCAATTTTTGAAGATAGGAGGTTCTTTCGTCATTTGCGACCTGAATGCCTCTTGTAAATCATCAGACAATAAAAAAGCGGCATTATAGGTAGCCATATACTCCAGCGATGCGTCGGTGTTATTTTCCCTGGAGTACCTGATTATTTCTTTAGACCCCCGTATTACCAAAGGTGACTTTGAAGCGATGGTAGCAGCTATTCCGTGTACATGGGTCATGAGTGCTTCACGGGTGTCGAAAACGGCATTTACGAGTCCCATATTGAGGGCCTCGTCAGCAGAAAAATTCCTGCCTGTAAAAGCAAGTTCTGCAATTACCCCCGGTGGCACGATCTTAGGTAGCCGTTGTAATGTACCAATATCGGCCACGAGACCCATGTCCACTTCTTTTATAGATAAAAAAGTACCGGCTGCCGCAAATCTCATATCACATGCAGTAATGACATCAAGTCCTCCACCAATACAGGCTCCATGAATAGCAGCTA
>JBFKOL010000353.1:0-4373 GCA_041628815.1 Saprospiraceae bacterium
ATTTTATACTGTTGCGCCTTTGGTGGTCATAGGCACCAAAGAGCAGGAACAGTACGACCTGGCACCAAAACACATGGTGACGGCATTGGGGCATGATAATTATATTGGTTTTGTATGTACTCCAGGACACAGCACCTATCACAATGTGGTCAGGGAAGAAGAATTTACAGTAAGCTACATAAGGCCGGACCAAATCATTATCGCAAGCCTGGCAGCTACACCCCGAAGCGGAGATACGGATTATGAAAAAAAGATTGTAGCCCACCTTCCCACCATTCAGGCAACGACGGTAGACGCCCTGTTCATACGTGATTCTTACATCCTTATGGAGTGCAGGTTGGAAAAGATCGTTGATGGCTTCGGGACCTATAGTCTGATAGCAGGCAAGGTCGTACAGGCTTATGTGCACAAAGATTCATTGCGCATTTCCGAGCGGGATGAAGCCCTTGCCATTCAGCAAAACCCGATGCTCGCTTATCTTCCTTACGGACGATTCGCCACGATCAAGGAAACTCTCCCTTTTCCTTTTCCCAGGGATTTCATACAGGAAAATTTAGTAGAGCCAAAATGACATTAGATGACGGATATACAAATCCCGACCAGCGACATTAAGTCTTGCGCTGAGGACATGAAAAAGGAGATGCTGCATTTTCTAAAGAAAATCGTGGCCATAGAATCCCCTTCTTCAGATCCTTTTGCAACCAGGGCTGTGCTTTACGAAATGAAATATGCTTTGTCCAGGTTGGACTATTTTACTCAAATAATGCCAGGGAAGAAACATGGTGGCTATCTGTATGCGAGACCTAAAAACAAGATACCGGGAAAAACGGTACAACTGATGTTGGGTCATTGCGATACAGTATGGCCATTGCACACCATCAACCGCATGCCTATCATCGAGTCTGGTGAAGTGATAAAGGGTCCGGGCATCTTTGATATGAAGGCTGGTATTACCCAGATATATTTTGCTCTCAGAATAATTCATCAGCTCAATATTCAACCAGCCAAGACCCCAGTCGTACTGATCAATAGTGACGAAGAGGTCGGCAGCCGTGAGTCGACATCCATCATTCGCAGACTTGCGAAAATTTCTGACCGTGCATATGTCCTGGAACCCCCAATGGGCAGTGAAGGAAGGATTAAAACAGCTCGTAAGGGTATAGGGCGATTTACCATAACTGTCCAGGGTGACCCCGCTCATTCGGGCCTGGATCCAGGCAAAGGAGCAAGCGCCATACTTGAACTATCTCATCAGATCCAGAAACTTTTTGCACTGAACGACATAGAGCGCGGCATTACCGTGAACGTAGGCATGGTAGATGGCGGAGTTCAGGCCAATATGGTAGCCCCAACAGCCACGGCAATAGTAGATGTGAGAGTGCTGACAGCAGATGATGGAAAAGAAATAACAAAGCATATACAGAGCCTGAAACCAGTAAATCCCCTGACCTCCTTGACCATTGAAGGAGGTATCGGCAGACCGCCAATGGAACGCACCAAAAGAAATATAGAGCTCTGGTCATCAGCCAAAGAGATGGCGGGCAAGATGGGAATTCAACTTAAAGAAGCCACTGCAGGTGGTGGATCAGATGGTAATACGACAAGTCAATTTACAGCTACCCTCGATGGATTAGGTACCGTAGGTGACGGAGCACACGCGGTTTACGAACATATCAGGACTGACAAACTCATTGAGAGAACCACCTTATTGTGTCACCTTCTATTAATGCCATAACCATGAAAGATGCCAGATTTATCTACACATCACTGACGCGAATTGCAGATTTTCATAAAGGTTTTGATCTGTCAAGGCTTGACCGACCCTCATGGAGCAATGGCGATTACGTGGTCTGCCGAATCGAGGAGATAGGGGGCAGCACCGTCAAAGCCGAGCTTGCCAACGGACGGATGATGCACCTAATGGAGGGAGATCTTATGGTAGGTGCATTAGGAGTACGACATGCTACGCTGGAGGCAACAGGGAGTTGGGAAGAAGTCGGGGAAGATGGACACATGCAAATCCTTACAGGCGCAGGCCTCCTCGGCAAACTGACATCCCGTTCACGCTTTGTTACCCCGCTTATTGACATAACATACCTGGGACACGTTTGTCGAAACGGTATCAAGATGAATATGGCAAACTTTGCAGGTGACATGTACGCAGAAAAACTCGATATACCTGTTATACTGCTGGTAGGTACATCCATGTCCTCTGGCAAAACCACATCAGCCAGGATTGTAACCAGGATGCTCAAATACCTTGGTAAAAAAGTGTCCGGTGCCAAACTCACAGGTGCCGGCAGGTATAGGGATATCCTGACAGTATCTGATGCAGGTGCCGACCACGTATGTGACTTTGTTGATGCAGGACTTCCATCATCCATCTGTCCTCCTGGAAAATTTAAAGAAGCCCTGCACATTATGATGGGTCAAATCGCAAATTCCCAGTCAGATGTCGCAGTAATCGAAATCGGAGCTTCTCCGCTCGAACCATACAACGGGGATATCGCCATAGCAGCTGTGCGCGATGAAGTGTGCTGTTCGATTTTGTGCGCAAGCGATCCTTACTCTGTATATGGAATCATGAAAAGTTTTGAATTTACCCCTACCGTTGTAACGGGCCCGGCCGTCAATACCATAGCCGGAGCAGAACTTGTGCACAAGATTTGCGGTGTTCCAACACTGAACCTGATTGAAGCCTCCAATGCCAAAAGAGTTCAGGAAATGTTGATTCAATGCCTTAATGAAAAGACTATATCAGTCTGACTAATTTTGGCCAGGCTTCTGATAGGGAATAAAAGAGAGAATAAACTTGATCGACTCGACCCTGGCGATCGTTTTTAGATTGGCCTCAATGACGACCCAGGGACAAATATCCGTGTTGGTATGTTCAAACATCCTTTGTTTGTAAGCGGTATATTGATCCCATAGCTCCTGGGCTCTCTCGTCCACCGGTGTCATCTTCCACTTCTTAAGTGGATTGGACTTGATTTCGGCAAATCGCCGGGCCTGTTCCTCCTTGGTAATAGAAAAGTAGAATTTTATAAGATAGGTATCCGACTCGACGATCATCCTTTCAAACTCGTTTACCTGGCCCATGAATATTTCATAGTCATGCGGTGAGCAAAAAGCATTGACCGGTTCCACAATGGCGCGATTGTACCACGACCGGTCAAACAAAACCATCTCTCCAGGTTTTGGCAAGAGATTTACGTACCGCTGAAAATACCATTGTCCCTCTTCTTCGAAGGTTGGCTTTGGTAGTGCCACGATGCGATAATATCGAGGGTTCATGTGAGCTGTAATCCTTCGGATGGCTCCACCTTTTCCTGCCGCATCGCGACCCTCAAAAATTACGACTACCTTCTTTCCTTCCTCGATCATCCAGGTTTGCAAATGGACCAGCTCAGCCTGCAGTTGCCTCAATTCGTATTCAAACCTTACCCTCCTGATGATTTTTTCCATATCCACTTTGGAGGGAGCAAACAAATACTTCATGCCAAGCCTCGAATTCAGGAGCTCAATATCCGCATCGGACAGCTTAAAATTTGACTTCGATTTATTACTCATCGTTAGACATCAATTTGTTTGATCATCCTGTAATAACGCATGACAATATTGGGATCGGGAAGAATATAGGTTTTGGATTTGCGTTTTTTGGAATAATTAAATTGCGACAGCACGTACCGCATACTTTCCAGCCGTGCAGTTTGTTTGTTATTCGCTTTAACAATGGTCCACGGACTGAAAGTCGTGTGCGTCCTCGAGAACATTTGTTCCTTATAATAGGTATACTTATCCCATAATTCCTGGCCTTTCATATCGACAGGGCTGAACTTCCAGGCCTTCAGTGGATTCTGGAGTCTCGCCTCAAAACGCTCCTGCTGTTCTTCCTTCGAAATGGAAAACCAAAATTTGATCAGTACCAGGCCGTCCTCATAAAGCATATGTTCAAACTCAGGCACCTGAACCATGAATTCCTGGTATTCTTTTTCATTGCAAAATCCCATCACGGGTTCGACGACAGCACGATTGTACCAGGAACGGTCGAAAAAGACCATTTCACCGGGATTGGGAAGTTCTTTGATATATCTTCGAAAGTACCATTGACCCCTCTCCACTTCCGTAGGTTTTGCCAAAGCAACTACACGCATCGATCGGGGATTCAAATGGGAGACCCTATTCTACAGAACCACACGTTTTCGGACGCTGAGATTGTTGAAACCGCGTTAGTATTTCCTCGTTAGCCGATTTCGTCCGAAGTTGCAGCCACTTTCACTCCGGCATGGGTTGCATCCCCTTGCCATCGCTGCTGACAACGGCAAAAACCAGATAAGAGGTGCCGCATGAAATCTGAAATGACTCCCAACCTG
>JBFKOL010000354.1:0-4306 GCA_041628815.1 Saprospiraceae bacterium
CACAACAGCGAAGCGCACAACCTCACAACAGCGAAGCGCACAACCTCACAACAGCGAAGCGCACAACCTCACAACAGCGAAGCGCACAACCTCCTACACCAACATCATCAGCGGATTTTCGAGGTATCCTCGCAGCGTTTGTAAAAACTGTGCTCCTTTGGCACCATCGACGATCCGGTGATCACATGACATGGTAACTTTCATGGTCTGACCAACGACGACTTGACCGTTTTTCACAACGGGCTTTTGAACGATAGAACCCACCGCCAGGATGCAGCTGTCAGGTGGATTGATGATGGCGGTGAATTCGTCGATGCCAAACATTCCCAAATTGGAAATGGTAAAAGTATTGCCCTGCATTTCATCGAGCTTTATGGACTTGTCCCGTGCCTTGCCCGCCAGCATTTTGACTTCTTGGTTGATTTCATGAATCGATTTGAAGTCTGCCCTCCGTATAACCGGCACTACGAGGCCTTCTTCAACAGCTACGGCGACACCTATATTTACATCTCCGTGCAGGACGATCTTGGTATCCATCCAGCTGCCATTCACCATAGGGTTTTTTCTAAGCGCAAGGGCACAAGCCTTTATGATAATATCATTGAATGAGATCTTGATATCTCCGGCGGCATTGATCGCCTTTCGGGCTTCGACGGTGCGATCCATATCGATTTCCGCAGTCAGGTAGAAATGTGGTGCGCCAAATTTGCTTTGGCTCAGACGCTTCGCAATGGTTTTCCGCATCTGGGAAAGTTCGATCTCCATAGATGAGCCACTTGGAGGCAGGGGAGAGGCCTGAGACGTGGCAACGGCAGGCGATGCAGACATGGCTTTTTCGACGTCTCTTTTTACAATCCTGCCTCCTTCACCGGTACCTGAAATACCAGAAAGTGCAATATTCTCTTCTTTTGCCATTTTTCGGGCAAGCGGCGATGCTTTGATTTTGTCACCCGTTGCGGAGGCAGGAACCGACTCTGCAGTCGTCTCCACTGCTTCTTTTTCCTTTTGAGCTTGCGGCTCACTTTGCTGCTGTCCGTCTTCTGAATGTTCCGCTTTTGATGCTTCCGATTTTTCCTCCTTTAACAATGATTGAAAATCTTCTCCCTTTTCTCCAATAACTGCAATGATGCCGTCTACAGGAACAGGACCTTTCTCAACGCCTATGTACAATAATACACCCTCGTGAAAACTTTCGAGATCCATGGTGGCCTTGTCGGTTTCTACTTCGGCAAGTACGTCCCCAGGTGAAACTTCGTCACCCACTTTCTTCAACCAGGATATGATATTGCCCTCCTCCATGGTATCGCTCATGCGCGGCATTCTGATTACTTCTGCCATATAAATGTCATCTTTTAATGGAACGCCAAATTAAACTATTTGATTGATATCTCTCCGAGGATGCTTTATTTTGTTGTATCATTGATATTAAATAAATCTGTAATGTCTCATTCGTCCAAATTGATGCAAGGTGCTGTTGAAGCCTTTGCGAAATTGCCTGGAATAGGTAAAAAGACTGCACTGAGATTAGCCATGCACCTGATAAGAGAAGACAGATTGCAGGTGAAAGAAAATATGCTCAAACCGCTCGAATTACTTATCGATCAAATAAGATTCTGTAAGACGTGCAATAACATCGCGGACCAGGAATTGTGTATGATTTGTGCTTTGCGGACTGGCAAAACGGATATGCTCTGTGTGGTGGAAAACATCCGTGACGTGATGGCCATTGAAGACACGGGACAATACCACGGTCTGTATCATGTCCTGGGCGGAGTCATTTCGCCGCTTGATGGAGTGTCTGCTGACGATTTGGGGATTGATCGTCTGATAGGGCGTATTCAAAAAGGAGGTATTACCGAAGTTATAATGGCACTGAGTCCAACCATCGAGGGCGAGACCACCATTTACTATATTTCCAAAGCCTTAAAAGGAGAAAACATCAAGATAAGCCAGTTGGCCCGGGGCATTTCGTTTGGGGGAGAACTTGAATATGCCGATGAATTGACCCTTGGCAGATCTATTCTTTCCCGTACAGATTATTTTCTGAAAGAATTGTGATGACTGCGCCTTCACTGAGCGTCATCATTGTCAGCTACAACGCGAAGGAATTTCTTCACTTTTGCCTGGATTCTATCATGCATGCTAAGTGGAAGGGAAATCTAGAAATCATTGTAGTTGACAATAATTCATACGACGGGTCCGTGGCACATGTAAATAAACGGTTTCCCCAGGTTAAAACTTTGGGTCTTGATCAGAACAGGGGTTTTGCATCGGCATGCAATTTCGGTGCAGAGAAGGCAAGCGGTGATCATCTGCTTTTTTTGAATCCAGACACCATCATACAGCCTGGCACGCCTCGCAAATGCTATGAATTCATGATGAGCCACCAGGATACAGGCCTTCTTGGTGTATCTTTATTGGACGGTTCAGGCCAGTACCTCCCTGAAAGTGCCCGGAATAAACCCAATCTTCTCAACACCGCATTCAAACTACTTAACATCCCGGGTTTCATAGCCGAATTCTTTCGGGATGGCGCATACTATGCGGATCGAAAAGCGCAAGAAGTCGATATTCTCCCTGGCGCATTTTTATGGGTATCGAGGATTAGATTTATAGAGATGGGCGGCTTTGATAAAGCTTTTTTTATGTATGGCGAAGACGTGGATATATCGTACAGATTCAGTCAGGCGGGATACGTAAACAGGCGTATGACTGGAGAACATGTGTTACATTTTAAGGGCGAGAGTACCGATAAAAAGGATAGGTCATATAGCACCCACTTCTATGGAGCCTTCAGCAGGTATGCGTTGAAACATGGACTCATAACCGACAAGTTACGCACCTGGCTTTTACACGGAATCGTTGCATGTATCAGGTGGAAAAAATCGACTTATGAGAAACTCAAGGGATGGTTAAAAGGTCTCGTACATTTGGTGTTTTTTGCAGGGGTCTTTTTCTTGTTGCACAAGCTGTGGCCCTGGCTTTATTTCGGAGATGCGGGTTATTACTCATCACCTGATTACCTTTTGAATGTAAGCCTTTATGCACTGATGATGACCGTGGCTTTCTACTGGTCAGGTGCCTTTATCAACAAATCCCATTTGAATATAAACCATCCTGTCGCATTGCTTTTAGGATACGTTCTCTGTATGGTGATTTATGCTTTGTTGCCGGCAGATTTCAGATTTTCGAGAATGGCACTTTTGCTGGGATGGGTTAGTTCCTCGATGATTTATATGATGTGGAGAAACTTGCCGTACAAAAAGCCGTTTGCAAACGACTTCGCAATGAAGACAATTTTGGTGAGCAATGAACCCAACCTTGCCGAGTCAAAAGATGTGAAACTGTTAAACCCGGGGAACAAGGTTCATCATTGCAAACCAGAAATGGCGGAAAGTTTTATTGCTGACCATATGCCGGGGAAGGTTATTTTTGACGTCTCTTCACAGGATTACCATTTATTTATTCGACTTGTACGGCGATTTGGAAGGAAATCCCGGCTTTTCCTCTATGACCCAATAGGTAAATTCATGCTGTCAAGCCATCACCGGAAATTTAGAGGTACGGTCGCAAGAAGCGATACAATGTATGCCCTCAAAGATCCGGTCCATCGCCACCAAAAGCGGCTCTTTGATCTGCTTTTATCGATTCTCCTCCTGATTCTAATACCTTTGGCCGTACTTCTTTATCGTTCTTTAAAATACCCGAAAAATATCTTACGCCTTCTGGCAGGTCGTGCTACCCTTGTCGGATATCACGAGGATTCTCCTAAAAACAATCTTCCAGTTCTGCCAATGGCTTTTATTTCCAAATTTTCTACATCGCCTTTTAGTGGTCTTGATCCTATTGTCTCTGATTCGGAATATGCCAGAAACTACTCCGTATGGAAGGATCTTAATCTATGTATTGGTAATTTTGGCCAACTCATGAAACAAATTGCATGGAAAGATTGATCGATGTCATCAAGGAGAAAGCGGACGCCTATCACGGCGAAGTGGTACAGTTGAGAAGACATTTACATGCAAATCCCGAGTTGTCTTTTGAAGAAGTCAATACAGCAAAATACATCACACAGTTCCTTAAGGACCACAACATTCCATTCCAGGCCGACTTAGGTGGAGGAACCGGAATCATTGCCCATGTGGGTAGTGGAGATAAGACGGTTGCGCTAAGGGCTGACATTGATGCTCTTCCTATCCAGGAAATGAATAATGTCCCCTACAAGTCAAAGATCAAGGGGGTGATGCATGCTTGCGGGCACGACGTACATACCGCATCGCTGATGGGTGCGATACACATACTCAAC
>JBFKOL010000355.1:0-4304 GCA_041628815.1 Saprospiraceae bacterium
GGAAAATTGCCCTCCATGAGCAATGGTATCTTGATTGGTAGATGTGACGAGGAAATAGCCATTGCCGCTCGAACAACACATGCCATCTCCCCAGCTATCAAGAACAGTAAATATATATGAACCATCTGTCAGACATAAATCGATAACTTCCGTGGAGCCATCTGGAAATCCACTATATGGGCCACCGCTGGCAATAATTGCATTCGTAAGTGAGTCAACCATTTCCCAACTTGTCTCTTCGGGATGGTTATCAAACCTTAGCGTTATTCTGATCGAATGGTCGTTGCAAGTAACTTCACAGGGAAGACAGAGTATTCCACCACAATCTACTCCTGTTTCATCACCGTTTCTTATACTATCCGAACAGGTACCAGAGCACGAACCATCATCTATGGACGCCGATGGATTGTAATTATGGTAATTAGGATCTGTACAACCGTAAAGTTGATTTTCGTCACAGCTCAAATTACATATTGCGTTATTAATTTTATTCCTTATCAAATCACCTGGAAGGGTGCCAAAACCTTTGGTAAAGTCGATACCGTGTGGTGTCGTATGGCAATAGCTCATAATGGTACCAATATCCTCTTCGAGAGGAGGGGTATTGATGAGCGTACAGTTGCCTTCAAGTGTAGTACAATCGTCAATGGCTTGATTGTTGGGACCCCAGGCGCATGCGTGTGTATGAAAAGATCCTAGATTATGTCCAATTTCATGGGTTATTACAGCTACATCATATGAATATGTAGGAATCGGAACCACTTGTCCACTTAATCCTGTACTGACGGCATAGGGACCATAATGGTGTAATTCTTGCACACCGTCGCCATCCCAGTCAGCCCAGAATGTCGAGTAATTATTGCATAATACATCTATCCATCCCAAGCCTCCACCAAAGTTTCTAAGTGTAATGAAATGTCCTAGGCGCCCGGTGTAGTTGTCCTGAATCTCCTCCCCGAATCTTTCGAGAAGATTATTAATTGACGTTTCCGGGGCACTCCAGTCTTGGGTAGAGGTAGTTGGAATCACCAATTGAGTCAGCTCGATACTTACATTTTCATTTGTGTAAAGAGCTGCCACTTCATTAAAAAGAGCTAAAAAGTAGTTTTGAAGAGTTATAACATCTTGATTGAAAGCATCGAAGGTAAACTTATCTGTTTCCAAATAAATACCTATACAACGAGTTGATTTTTGTTGACTTGAAGGGTTTGAATGGTGTGGTTTATCCTTATCGACGAAATATCGTAGATCTTCAGTTGAACACATTGACTTACTACTCTTTTGATGGTCTTCATTTTGGCGTAACGTATAGATAAAAGGCTTTACTGGATCACTTGCTATGGTACGATTATCGGTACCATAGTGCAAATGAATTACAAAATGATCATCCATCAATGTGAGTGTAACTATTGAGTTGACCAATCCTTCGATTATACCATGATAAAATTTGGGTGCATCCAGGGTTATTTTTTCCTTTGTTGTCCCTTTAAGTATCATTTGATAGTCAGAACCAAGCAGTTTTGTTCTGTATAATAATAGGTCAAACCCTAAGTCGGGCATGACAGGTATGTGTATTCTAACTTGTTGGGGACCTTCTTGATAAAAATTGCGTATTCGCTTACTATCAACTGAAAAGGAAATGGTCACATCTGATGATTTTTCAGCTTTTCCGATATTATTCGAAGGATTTGGTGTAAAGATGCTGAGTGTATCAGGATAGATCCGGGATTGGCAATTTTTTCCTATGCGATTAGGAGCTGTTAGAGCTTTTTCACTAGCTTTTTTGTTCAATCCGTCCCAAAGACTTTGAGCATTGGGTTGCACTTGGCAAAACAAGAGTATAAGTGATATGACAACTATAAACCTCAGGTGCAGGCATAGCCCTGCCACTTGATAGCATGGTATCATTTTGTTTCCTATTGGTTATGGGGTCAATACAAATGAAAAGCAGAAATGACAGGGTCAAGTCATCGTGCTCAACTTGTAAAGTCCGTTAAATGTCAAATGTGTGTTTCGATTGCTAAACTGTCATATATCTATCAAATTGACTGATACATAGCAACAAATATATTAAGAAATTTTTTAATATATACAAAAAATTGCTCTCACAGGTCTATTGAGTGACAATCAAAAAGATTGCCTCCCCCTATGGATAACCTAAATTTTAATGTCCAGCGTCAGGTGTGATGTCTTGGATGGGAGTCTTTCAATCAGTATTGCAATATTATAAAAACAAATGCAATATTATTATAATATGTAATAGGAATTTATAAGGGTTTACACCCATTTCGAATTGGTCGTTAATATGAAAGGGTAATCTCCGGGTATTTTTGAAAAGAAGGTTTCGTGTCTAAGCAGTCAACGGGATTTGTGCAACGTGACCGGTTCGATTTATTTGAGAAAGCTGTCTCAAAACTCGTTTTTGACGAATGTCATCAAGTAAATAATTATTTATTTTTCTTTACCTGGTCATATAGCAACTTGAATTTCATATAGTCTTCGCCGGATTGAAAACCGATTCCGTCACATTCGTCCATAATGACCTCGAGTATTCCTCCACTTTCAACCTCAAATCCAGATTTGAGGTCCACTTGTGATGCGGCCATGAACCGAATATGGTCTCCACTTCTCACCACTCCACTGGAGTAGAGATAGAGTTCTGCAATGAAATCTGCTGGATTAGACTTTCCTGGGTCAAAAAGCATAAAGTCTGTAACATGAATAATTCCTTGACAAACGATGTCACAACTTTCAGGATCCGCGAATGTTACGGCAATCGAGTCTTTGACGGATACGATGCCATTGGTAATTTCAGCAACGATATAACCCGCCGTAGCGTCTGATGAAAAACCAAATTCGGCTGTTCCTCCACTCTGGGTGATGAGATAGCCTCCATTACCCGTGTAGGTCCAAATCAAGTCGAAATTTTCAAAATTTGCACCGACGGAAAAAATGAATCCAGCATTTCCGGTACACAGAGGCCCGGGACCCGTCATGTTCATATTGATAAATGGGGGTTGACCTGGCACCGTAAAAATAGCTGAGCAAACATCACTGCTACAATTATCGCTAACTTGATATTGCACATTCACATTTCCTCCAAGAAAAGATGGTGCCTGTAAGCCGGACAGATCGGTGACATTCACGTCACCACAGGAACCACCGGAGAAACCAAATTGAGCAAGCCATTGAGCAAACAGCGCATCTATATCTTCCTGCGGAAGAAAATCACCTATCACGGTGTCATCCGGACAAATGGCAGTCAGTGCAGGAGTTTCAGGCACTTCGTAGGTGCTGAAACATGTCAATTGCTGCTGGCAGTCATCGGTCACAGTAACATCGATTCGTATTCTTGTTCCACAGGGGCCTGGCACAGGCACATCACTCAAATCTGTTGGAGCTGGATCGAGAATTACGCCATCAATAAGTACCTGATAGGTCACTGTTGCATTACAGCCACCCCCGCTGCCTTCAAAACCAGCTATCCAGCTGGCAAAATCTCCGGCATCACACTGTGCAGTTGTAACCGGATCGGGTACGACGCAAATCAATACTGCCACATTCTCCACTGTAAAGGTTGAAGAACATTCCTCCACATTATCACCACAGGTAGCCGTTACGGTGATGGTGACATATCCGCCACAAAATCCGGGAGCTGTGACTGACGACAGATCAGATAGACCGCTGGTGATTGTTCCGTCCTTATCTACGCTGTAAGAATAGCTGCCGTTGGTGCTTGGGTCTGCCGAGAACTGACCGATCCATACGTCGAAATCATTGTCGATGGATGCCTGGTCCGTGCAGTCGGCTATGTTTTGGTCGGCTGGACAGTTGACGGAGATGGGGGCGGGCTGGGTTATGGTAGCGCTACAGGATGTTGTACAGCCGTTGTCATCGTTGACGCTGATGGTGTAGGTATCTGCGGCTAGCGAACCGATGATCAAGCCAGATACAGAAGCCACATTGTTGTCTGATGCTACCAGACCTGAGGAAATTCCTGTGACAGTGTAGTCGTAAAGTCCAGTACCACCCGAGATGCTTAGTTCAAAGGAGCCGTCATTTCCATCATTGCATGAAACATTGGAAATTTCTGCTATGGTACAGGACAGTTCTGTAGGATTGACCAGTGTGGTGTTGCAGGTGGAGGTACAGCCGTTGGCATCCATGATGGTGACGGTATAGGACCCTGCTGCCAGTCCTGTGAAGGAGTTGGAAGACTGGAAGGTTCCGTTGTTGAGTTTATACTGGTAAGCGCCGGTGCCGCCTGCACCTGTTACGGTGATGGTTCCGTCCGGGGTATATCC
>JBFKOL010000356.1:0-4293 GCA_041628815.1 Saprospiraceae bacterium
ACGGCGTAATCGTGGGCTATGATATAACACGCTGTTATGCCAAGTGACGAAAGCAGGGCTTCCACGTGATCTGCCTGGTCAATAATGGAGTAGGGATAGGGGTACGGTTTGGACGAGAAGCCGAATCCCAGGAAGTCGGGCGCCACCAGCCTGTAGTCATTTTCGAGTAGGGGCCATATTTTATACCAGTCCCAGGAGGAGGTAGGGAAGCCGTGAAGCAATAATAGGGCAGGAGCTGAACGCTTGTTGTCACGAAAGAAGATGCGGTGGTTTTTGTGGTCGTGAAATTGTCCGGCATCATGCCAATCGCCGGTAATCTTCAGGGGCCGGCTCATTCGGTATTGAGGTCTATTTTGATGGCTTCGCTCATGCCTAGGTCGGAATTCAGCACTATTATTTTTTTGGTGAGGCCGTCGTCGATTTCAACTGCTGTCGTGTTCGGAGGTATTTTTCCGATGTTGTCGGCGCGCAGGATGATGAAGTTTTCCGGTTTGGTCAACATGTATTTAAAGCTGATCCTTTCGGCTTTTGCTTCGAGGTATTTGACGATCCATTCGTCGTTCAGCTTTATGGAAATGACATCGTTGTCGATTTGGCTGTCGTCCCAAATACTGATGGTGATGGCCCGGTTTTTCACCTGGATGCTGTCTTTGAGGATTACATTCCTGTTTTTGAGGTATAAAGGCAATGTTTCTCGATTTTTATAGCTGATCTTGAAGAGCAGGTTGTTTACGTGTTGGGCGGTAAAAGAAAGCGTATTGTCGATGAGTTTCCAGGATCCTTCGCGGTTGCATTCGTAATTGAGTACTTCAAAATTGTCCGGGAATACCCATACGTAGTTAAAGGATTTGAACCCCTCGGTGACAGCTGCGCTTACGCCGTAATAGCCATCTTTGCTGCGGGAGAAATCATTTTGAAAAGTATATATACCATTTTTAAATATTAATTCATTTCGCATGGTATCTTCGCGGATCAGCGAGAAACTTCCCTGTTCGAACTGTATCCGATTGTAATTTTCGTCGAGCAATGGTTGAAACTTAAACTCCCGTGGCGAAGTGAAACTGAATACCTGGTTTGGGGACTTTCCTTTTTCAATGTAATGCCAACTATTGCTTCGTACGGATTCGACACGCGTATAGTCTTTGTATGTGATGCCGTCCTCATTGAGGTAGCGGATGAAATCAGTTTCGTAACCTTGCGAAAATGCATCTATTGTCGCGAAGGCGATAAAGGACAGTATGATAAATGGTGTCTTATTCATAAATCCCTATGTGGATTTTTGTTGAAATCAGGATCAAATTTATATATAAAAAATAATTTATATGATCGTTAAATAAAAGTGGTACGGTCTTTGCGAAAACACATTAGGAATAAAAATAATATGAAACCAGGGGTTTTCCATAGATTAAGTATCGCATCACAACCAGATATTTGCAAAATGCGATCCCCCAAAAAATCAGTGGTATTCATCATTGTGGCAATACTTTGCCTTGAGATGACGTCCTGGTCTCAATGTTTTCAAGACAGGCACAACACTTCATCACGGTCAGCCTGGATTTCGTGTATACCAGCCAATAGCCCGAATCCTGCAAGGGGTTCGAGCCATTGGTTGTTGTATGATTTTCATTACAGCTATGCCCTTGAGCAAAGTCATTTGTGGAACTACAATCATCCCGACTCGTTGACCCGCGGAGCAATGGATTTGGTCTTTGATGTCTCTGATGACGGAAATACATGGACTGAGATAGCCTCGGTCTCATTGCCCATGGCATCGGGCACTTCCAGTTACGAGGGATCAGTTGGACCTGATTTCGGAGGTGTGAGAGGGAGGTACGTGCTGGTCACCATTGAATCGAACCACGGAGATCCATGTGTCGCACTGGGTGAGATCAGGGTTGGTGTACAGGATGAGATTGATTGTGTCACCGAACATCTTCTCACGGGTGATCTTACGACACGAAGGTACCAGGCAATGGACTTTGTGCAGAGTGACGGCCGAGTGTTGTCCGATGAAATACTCCGGTTTGAAGCGGGCAATCACGTTGTGCTTCACAATCAATTTGAAGTAGCTCTTGGAGCAGATTTAACCGTTACACTGGATGACTGTACCAATAACCAATGAGAACTTTCGATACAAGGTATTACAATGGGAAAAATGAATAAGACAACTTTCTTTTTTTTGCTGATGCTCATGACACTGGGCGGTGCTATCAACGGGCAGGATCTTTTTGATCGCACGAGAAATGATCAGGCACCTTCCGTTCTGAAATCGCCCAATGGTCTGGCGGACAGGGTCCGCACCATCAGCCAATTCAACAAGGTAGACCTCTTTACCTTGGATGCAAGACCTAAATCGGCTACCACGGTCGAGGATGTGATCTTCCTGGATGTCGATGCTGGCAGTTTGGGACTGTTGGGAAATGAGGCAGTAGAGATCGATGTTCCGGTCGAAGAGGGCAAAAGTTTCACGTTGCAGCTTTTTCCATCTAGGACGGCAGGTGCAGGTTACCGGGTTCGCGATGAAAATGGTAACATCATCGGATTTGGTGGTACGACGCGTTATTACCAAGGCATCATCAAAGATGACCCGGCATCACTGGTGGCATTGACCGTGAGGAACGATGAAATGCAGGTAGTTATATCCGATGCTTTTGGAAATTACAATTTGGGTCTATTAGAAGATAAAAGCAGGTACGCCATGTTCAAGGAATTCAATGTGCCTGTATTTCCGTTTGACTGTGGTGTGGATGAACTGGGGACTTTGATCCCGGAATTCAATAGCCAACCCAAAGAGAGCCAGGGGCCATCCCAAAAATCTACTGGCAGCGAATGCGTGAAGGTGTACATCGAGGCAGACTACGAGACTTACCAGAATTTCGGCAACAGCACTGCTGCTGTAACCACTTTCATAGAGGGTATGTTCAACGTGGTCACGGCCATCTATGCAGCTGAGAACATCCACATTGAAATGTCCGATCTTACCATTTGGACTTCCAACGACCCGTATGGGGCAGAGTCGAATGTAGCAGCGGCATTGAGTTATTTGAACAACAACATCAACTCGTTCAATGGTGACTTGTTTCATCTGGTTTCCGCCATAGGTAATACAGGGAACTTTTCGGGCATCGCGAATATCTATTGTAACGATCCGTATTGCAATCTCACCAAGAGAACGGCTTTGTGCCAGGCTGATCCGTTTGCTGTCAGCCAGACTCAGTTGTTTTATGAAGAACTGCCGGTATACTCATGGACCGTGAACGTTTTTGCTCACGAGATGGGTCACAACCTCGGGTCACCCCATACACATGCGTGCCAGTGGGGTCCGCAGGAAGATTCTGCGATTGATGGATGTTTCAATACGCAGGGCAACTGTTCAAATCCCGGTCTTCCCGGTTTCGGAGAAGGGACGATCATGAGTTATTGCCATATCAATCCAAATGTTGGAATCAGCCTAAGTAATGGCTTTGGACCAGAAGTAGGCGATCATATACGTGGACAGGTCGCTACGGCCCCGTGTTTAACGGCCTGTTCTGGTGGAGGTGGATGTGTACCGGTCGTTACTGTTGAAGACACGACTATAACCGGCCTTGTGGAGGCATCCGACATAATCATGACAGAACCAGCAGTGTTGGTGGATGAAGAGGCGACGTTCAGTGCGCCGACGGTAGAGATCGGTGATGATTTTACCGTCAACGGCAGTGCTTTGTTTGAGATATTGACGACAGGATGTAATTTGTAATCATAGAGGAAGTGGCTGATGTCAGGTAGATACTGTTTGGATATACGAGAAATGCACAGGAAAAAAATAATAAAAAATATACAAGTTGGTGCCGGGATATGTCTATTGGCGGGACTCTTTTTGTTGGTAGGTGGATTTACGCAGACCCAAAAATTTGTATCGCGTACGGGGCACATCCACGTCAAGTCGACAAGTCGATTTATGGATGTGGTAGCAGACAATTACCAGGTATATGCGGAGATCAATCCTGCCGATGGCAACATTCAGCTCACGGGGCTTATGAAGTCGTTTGAGTTCAAACTTGGTGCACTCGACCGGGCTTTCAACAGCGATCGGATCGATTTGAGTCAGTATACCAAGTTCAGCTACCAGGGGAGGTTGACCAATGTCGGTGACATCAATTTCTCGAGGCTGGGGACGTATACTGCGAGGGTCAGCGGAAACTTGTTCATCGGCAATTACAAGAGGCTGACTTCAGCTGTCGGCACCGTGGAAGTATTGCCCAATGGAAGGATCCGCGCTGACGCCGATTTCGATATTCGCATCGAGGAAGC
>JBFKOL010000357.1:0-4290 GCA_041628815.1 Saprospiraceae bacterium
GTCCGGCCATATGTACCGGCTTATAAGACCTTTTCCTCCACCTGGCACTTCTGCTTCTTTTGTTTCGTAGCGTATGCCACCCATTTTTTCGTAAAAAAGGGAGGCAGATTTATTTTTCGACAAGACCCAGAGATAAAGCGATTGGCCTGGTCTCTGCGCATGAATCCAATGAGCACTCAGCACCATGAGTTGTCGGCCAATGCCGATGCCCTGATGGGAAGACAATACGTGTAGGTTGTCGAGCAAAGCGCCAAATTCCTGGTCGTGATCCAACAATGTGCAGGCAAATCCGCATAGCTTGGACGTATCCCGTGCCAGAATGATCCACCTCGAAGGATCCGGTGTGGAGAGCCTTTTCTTCCAGAATGAGTATCTCTCATGGTCGACTTCTTCATCGAGATACGTTTCCGATATCATGCCGCGGTAGCTGGTTTTCCAGCTGTAGGCATGTAAGCGGGCGACTTCATCCAGGTCTGATGCTGAACCTTCCTGGTAGACAATGGTCGGCATATTATTTTTCGGTTTGATTCCCTGCTAAAAATAAGTAGCTGCAGCGAATGACCAGGTCTCGAAACCTCCGCCTTTTCCAGTCAATGTTATTATCATCTAAAAGCCGTTGCATCCGTCAATAGATAGTTCCGAGTATGTTTCGTCCGTGATAGATCCGTACCCCTACCAGGTCATGCAGAAGGTACAGGTTGGCTGGCACAATTCTTCCTGCAGGTATGATGTCTATGGCTCCTTCCGTGGCACTGATCATTTCCTTGATGCGAGCTGCGCCTTCGAGCGCTGTTGGTGCGCCTCCTGAAGTGAGAATGGATACTACGTTTTTCAGCGATGTCAGTTTCTTCGCTTCGGCAACAGGATCGCCTGTCAAATCAATTGCTTTGTGAACGGTAACATTCATAGGAAATGCAAATCCAGCCAGGTCTGTAATAACCTCCATATTGAGGCAACCTGCCGTTAAGGCTCCAAAAACCACTTCGGTAATACCGAGGTCGCGGCAAAGTTCGATCTGATCCTTCATACTCATTATTTCCTTGGTATTATATTCAAAGTCGCCGGCCCTCGGCCGTACCATGACTTTTACATGTACTTGACAGCTTTTGAGACAGGCTTTTATCCTCTCCTTTCCAGGGAAAAGTCCGTCATTGTCCAGGTCAGTGCAGAGTTCCACCTGGTCCGCTCCCGACTTGGAGGCCAGCATTGCTTCCCATTCATTTACCACACAGGCCTCTATCTTGAATGGTCTGTCGGCATTTAGGGTTGATTCATCATTCATAGGCCTTAAAGTTATCTAAATTCAATGGTGGGGTCTTTGATAAAGCAACACTTTCACATACTTTGGAATCAAGTGAAAAACTTATTCAATATCTCGTTGTGCTGGTTGCTCAGCATCGGTTTTCTCCTGGGACAAAGCAAGATCCAGGGGCTGGTAACAGACCAAGTTGGCGATCCATTGCCTTATACGAGCATCTATATTCAGTCCACTTCCAGAGGCACCACGTCCAACATGGACGGATATTATTCTCTGAATGTGGCACCAGGAGCCTACCAGGTTGTTTTTCAATATGTTGGGTTCAGGACAAGTATTGTCCAAGTTGAAGTGCCGGTTAACGGCATCATCGATCTCGACGTTACCCTGGATGAAGAGCCAGTCAAATTGGATGAGGTCGTTGTTCGCTCGGAGGGGGAAGATCCCGCCTATGCCATTATCCGCAAAGCCATCGAAAAGCGGAAATACCACAGGGACTTGATCCAAAGCTTCTCATGCCAGGTGTATGTCAAAGGCAATACCAAAGTGCTGTATGCACCGGAAAAAGTCTTTGGTGTTGAAGTAGGTGACCTCGCTGGTGCCCTGGACTCCAACAGGCAGGGCATCGTTTATTTGTCGGAATCGGTTTCTACCCTTTATTACAAAGCCCCGAAACAGTACAAAGAAGTAGTCACATCGTCCAAGATCAGTGGTGATGACCAAGGCTATAGTTTCAACAGCGCCCGTGAAATGAATATGAACTTTTACGAAAACACGGTTGAAATGAATCGCTCGCTTGTGAGTCCCATAGCAGGCAATGCGCTGAACTATTACAGGTACCAGCTTCAATCCACCTTTACAGACGGAGAGGGCCGCCTTATCCACAAAATAACCGTAAAACCAAAGCGGGAATACGACCCGGTATTCTATGGCACGGTCTACATTGTAGATGAGCAATGGAACTTCCACTCCTTGGAGTTGGGGGTGACAGCGCAAAGTTCACAACTCTATTTTGTCGACTCCCTCACTTTCAGGCAGATTTTCGTACCCGTACAACGACCCGACATCTGGGCTCTATTCAACCATTCCATTTCATTCAAATTGTCCGGTTTTGGTTTTGCGTTTGCAGGTGCCTTTACCGCTGTATATTCTGATTATGCCATCAATGTGGTTTTGGATCCGAAACTATTCAACAACCAGGTCCATGTCGTGGAAGCCGAGTCGAATAAAAGGGACAGTACTTATTGGGCGTCCATCAGGCCCGTGCCACTCACCACCGAGGAGAACCGTGACTACATTCGCAAAGACAGCATTCAGAAAGTGCGGGAAGACCCTGTCTACATGGACAGTATTGACCGGAAAAACAATCGGTTCAAATTGGGCAATTTATTCGGCGGCTATTACTACCAGCGCAGGACTAAAAAAATCTATTGGGACGTAGGTTCTCCGCTTGGTGCAGTGGGATTCAATACGGTGCAAGGATTCAACGGTGATATCAACTTGAATCTCCGCAAATACTTCAACAGTGACGAGACGCGTCGCATATTGTTGAACAGTAGGTTCAATTACGGCTTTTCGGAACGACGGCTTCGCGTGAAGGGTGACCTCGTCTACAGAGCTGACCGACTAAAACCGGATCGATACATCATAGGCGCAGGGAGGGATATTCGCCAATTCAACCATGCAGAGCCGATAAGCCGCATCTATAATACGTTGTACAGCCTCTTCACACGTGAGAATTACGCCAAGTATTATGACCTTCACTATGTACAACTTGGATTGACCAGGGAAATATCAGGATCAGTACTGTTTTCCGGACATTTGGAATGGGAGGAGCGCAGACCTTTGACCAACAACAGCTCCTACAGTTTTTTTGACAGGAAAGAGCTGACCTATACCTCCAATGATCCGTTGGATCCCTTCAACTTTTCGCCGTCGTTCGAACAACACCGCACCGTGCAATTGGATGTTGCCATGCGCCTTCGCTTTGGTCAGAAATACGTCGTATTCCCCGACCAGAGATTCAGTACCGGCCATATAGGACCTACGGTGGTTTTAGGATACCGATATGCTTTTCCATTGAGTGATTTTACCAAATTTCATCAACTGCGCATTACCCTGGATGACAGCAACGATGTAGGTGTGGCCGGTAGCTTTTCGTATTACGTTCATACTGGTACATTTTTCGGAAAGCAGAACGTTCAATTCATAGACTTCCAACATTTTCTGGGCACACAAACTTTTTTTACGCCGGAAGACAGGTATCACCGGCGGTTCCTCTCGCTTCCATATTATTCCAATAGCACGGATGATACCTATGTAGAAATTCACCTGAACCACCACTTTGACGGATACCTGCTGGATAAAGTGCCGGGAATTAGGAAACTGGGGCTGGGACTTGTTGCCGGTGCCAGGTATCTGAAATCTGCGGGTCATCCTTCCTATTGGGAGTTCAGTCTCGGCCTGGACAAGCTGGGTATCCAGTTTTTCAGACTGTTGCGTTTTGACGCGGCCTGGTCAATAAACGATGGAAAGTCAGACCTGGCTTTTAGGCTGGGATTAAAGATCAATTGACATGTCCGTTCTTTTCAATGGACTCTTATTAATTTAGGGACAAAGGAATCAATTACTCTACATGCTCCGTATCGAAGCTCAATCCATAATGGCGGTATCGTACAAAAAGTTCATACCCTTTTTGGGTTCTTTTTACCGAGAAAAGGTCAAAGTGCCGCCCAGACATCACTACGCGGTTTCAGAGCATGGATCGGGAGGCATGATGTTATTGATGCCTTGTTGGGCACCTTCTTTGTATGCAGGTGTGAAAATGGTCACGGTTTATCCTGACAATGCCCGGATCAACAAGGATACCATACAAGGCACGTACCTACTAATGAGCGCTTCAGATGGTGAATTGCTATGTACGTTGGACGGTCCGTCGCTGACATCCGTCAGAACCGCGGCAGTTTCCGCCCTGGCATGTTCTATCCTCAGTGACGTCAAGGCGCGTGTTTTGATGATAATGGGTACTGGCAGGA
>JBFKOL010000358.1:0-4275 GCA_041628815.1 Saprospiraceae bacterium
AAACTATGGGTATTTATAAAATTTCCTTCACGGATATAGTCAAAACCGTCGACATCCACGGAGGTCATGGGCTGATTAAGAATTGTTACAGGAAGCGATGTACCCCTTGTAACAAAATCAATTTTGAATTCTACCCATCTTACCCCAAAAACATCGCAATCACCAGGTCCATTGTAGAAATTGCCATCGACTTGAAGTTGCCATGCGAGCTCCTATCCCGGACCGGATATATCCATATTTTCGGTAGCAATTTCAGCGTCGAATCTTCCCAGTATGGTAATTAATGCATCAACATTGGTCGTAACACTATCGAATCTGTCGATAGCTCCATCGGTTAGTGCTGTTCCGGATTCTAGGGTAGGATTGACAAAAGATAATTGCCCAAGGGTAGAAATGGTATGAAGCGTTAAGCTTATAAATACTGCTCCTTTTTGAATTTTCTTCCGTCGGAACAGACCTTTCATCTTTTTGAGTATTCTCTAGTGTCTGATGTACTTATCTCCTATCAACAACTACAGGGTATAGTTGGGCTCCAACTCGCCCGTGTGTTCAACTTCGTAGAATTGACGTATGATCTCAATTACCTCTTCTGGTGTATCAACGATTGGCAGTAGATCGAGGTCTTCGGAGCTTATATTGCTGTATTCACGAAGCATAACATCTTCTATCCAATCTTTCAACCCGGCCCAAAACTCACTTCCTACAAGAATGATTGGTATTTTTCGGATTTTGTGGGTCTGTACGAGCGTAAGGACTTCAAAAAGCTCGTCCATCGTACCAAAACCACCAGGGAAAGCAATAAATGCCTGTGCGTACTTGACAAACATCACCTTTCTGATAAAAAAATACCGGTGGTCGATGGCCTTGTCCTCGTCGATGTATGGATTGGAGTTTTGTTCAAACGGGAGGTCAATATTCAAACCAACGGATGTGCCGTTTGCCTCCTTGGCACCCTTGTTTCCCGCTTCCATAATACCGGGACCTCCTCCGGTGATGATGCCATAGCCTTCCTTGATCAATGCAGTTGCCAGTTGTGACGCAAGTTTATAGTACCGCGTCCCAGGCTTAGTCCTGGCCGAACCGAATATTGAAATACATGGTCCTATGCGGTTGAGCTTTTCAAATCCTTCCACAAACTCTGACAGCACCTTGAACATGGTCCAGGAGTTTTCGGCATTCATCTGATGCCAACTCTTCATTGGTTGTTTCGATGTCATAACCGGTATTTACTTTTGATAACGGCGAATACGGTTATACAAGTACGCCTTTGAAGTCCTCATAGCGCTCCTTGATATAGGATTGGACCTGTTCCAGGTTGTCAAATTTCATAAAGAGGTTTTCTAGCGCATGGGTCTTTTGCTGCAATCCCGTCACGTAGTGCACTACATCTTTCTTAGTTACATGATCCTTGGATAATATGATCAATCGTTCTACCACATTGCGTAACTCTCGGATATTACCCGACCAGGAAGCCTTCTGTAATTCTTTGAGGGCAGCCACGTCAAACTTTTTAGTTGAGACACCGTATTCCTTGCATATCATTTTACTGAAATGCTCGACCAGGATCGGGATATCAGATTTACGCTGATCAAGTGACGGAACTTCTATGATGATCACGGCAAGACGGTGATAGAGATCCTCCCTGAACCTGCCTTTGGCAATTTCAGATCTTAAGTCTTTATTGGTCGCTGCTATAACACGGACGTCCACTGAAATCTCCTTGTCGCCACCGACGCGCGTAATGCGGTTTTCCTGTAAAGCTCTGAGCACTTTGGCCTGTGCACGAAGACTCATGTCTCCCACTTCGTCGAGGAACAAGGTGCCTTCATTAGCCAACTCGAATTTCCCGGCGCGGCTTTTATGGGCAGATGTGAAAGAACCTTTTTCGTGGCCGAAGAGTTCACTTTCAATCAGTTCGGAAGGGATGGCCGCACAATTTACCTCTACAAGAGGTTTTTCATTTCTCGAACTCTTCTCATGTATCCACCTGGCAACCAGTTCTTTACCGGTCCCATTTGCTCCATGAATCAGGACACGTGCATCCGTCGGCGCCACAAGTTCTATGGTCTCTGTGATCTCCATAATGGCCTCAGATTCACCGATGATGTCATTGGTCTGTGTCCTTGATATCTTTCGTTGTAGTACTTTTTTCTCTGTGATTAGGCTGGACTTGTCCTGCGCATTCCTGATTGTGATCAGGAGCCTGTTGAGATCCGGTGGCTTTTGGATGAAATCGAATGCTCCTTTCTTTACTGCTTCAACGGCCGTATCGATATTGCCGTGTCCGGAAATCATGACAACGGGTAGTTCAGGTTTCATCACCTGGATTCGATCGATGACTTCCATGCCATCCATTTTTGGCATCTTGATGTCGAGAATGACGACGTCATACTTGCCTTGTTTGATCTTGACCATACAGTCGAGACCATCCACAGCTTCGTCTACTTCATACTTTTCAAATTCGAGGATGTCTTTGAGGGTTGACCTAATGCCTCTGTCGTCATCGACAATTAAAATCCTTGCCATGTAGTTTTCTTTTAGGTGATTGAAATGGCAAGATATTAAATATTTATTTAATATATAAATTGTTGGTTACAAATATTGTCAACGGATTGTGAGCTTGGAGGGCAAGAAGAGATTGGTTGTAATTTGCCGGGCGATATTGATCTGTAACCCATAATCTTCCACTTCGCCGTTCGTCGTGCTCCCGGTATAGGCAAACTGAGGAACCGAGGGCCGGCTTTCAAAAAGGCGAAATCTCGAAAAAAGAGTCACACCACCAGCCAGGTCTGTTGAAGCAGGAATATCAAAATTGAGTACAGAAGTACCGGTTGAAATGGCCTGATCGAATATGAGTTCTCCGGGGTCCGTAAAGTCGCCATCTTCATTGAAATCCATAAATCCTACCAACCATCCTGCACCCGTCACCGTCACCTGGAGGGTTCCCCCGTTGGCACCCGTGGTCCATGAAGTAGGCGTAACGAAGGTGATGCCATCTTCATCATCGATGTTGGTAATATCATCACCGGTCGCATTTCCGTTGGTGGTGGCATTGGTTTCGGAGTCCGGGACAGTGCCGAAGTACAGTGTTGGAGATGCACCAAGAATATGATAGGGTCCTGTCGGCGAATCGCTGAAAGCACTGGGATACGGAGATGGAAGGTCTCCAAAATCGAGGTCTTCATCGATGACGTAGGCAAAATCAAGACCCAATATGGTATCAGTCACTGGTACAGTCTGGTAAACACTCGTGGGGGTCGTGGTAATGCTGATAGCCGGGGTATCTGTCGAATCGGTGGTGAGCCGAGAAAGACTGAACGGCTCAGCGGTAGTAGACATGGCTACCAAATACGTATCGTTTGGCAGCCCGACAAACTGATAGATGCCATTGGTGTCTACCGTCGTGGATCCCAGGAAAAGAGCCTCGTCATTGTAGAGAAAAAGAGTCGTGCCTGGCAAAAGTGTCTCTCCACCCGTTGAACAGACTCCATCCTCGCTTGCATCATCAAGGCACACCGAACCAACGATGATGTGATCACCATTTAGTCTATATCCAAAATCTACATCTAAATCACAACCGTCTGGATTTGAACACCAACTGTTCGAACCATCCACTTTTCCTCCATTGATAATTACGGTAGTTGTATTGTCGATGGTTGCATCGACATTGTAAACGGCCAGGTACCCAGCAGGCGGAGTAATGGTGATGATGTAGTTTCCATCAGGCAGGTTTCCGAATGAATAAAACCCATCGTTATCGGTCATGATGGTGACAGGTTGCCCGGAACCATTTCCGAGGTCTACACCGCCGGGCGGATCTATCTCAACGTCCACATTGGCAAGCCCCGGTTCGCCACCATCCTGGATGCCATTACCGTTTATATCAAGCCAAACCAGGTCGCCGATCACACCAGGCGGTTGATATCCAAAGTCTACACCCAGCAATCGTGCGCCGTATTGAAGCTCATTATTATCCGACATGTTGTCACAGGCCGGAAGACCCATATAGGTGGTATCGTTACAGGGCACGCCGTCACGCTCGGGATCGGCTGTCTGATCCATACCTGTAATGCCTGCAGGCAGCGTGGTTACATCTATGGCGACGGTATAAAAGCCGGGCATAATACCTGTAAACAAATATTTACCCGTGGCATCTGTGACATCTGTGGCAAGTGCCGTTCCTGAATTACAGGTCGGTTCAGCTGCGTCACAGAGATATACGGACACACCAGACATGCCAGCTTCGCTGGGATCTTGCGTTGCATTGTTGTTGTT
>JBFKOL010000359.1:0-4257 GCA_041628815.1 Saprospiraceae bacterium
AATGGTGCTGCGATGGAAGCCGGGCTTCACCAATGTCCGGAACAATAATACCAGTAATGATCTTATTCAGATTCTTCCAAGGCAAGACCCGTCTTGACAAGATGCGCTTTTTGATTACCAATAAGTACAGCAAGATCTTCAATCTTCGCCTCGCGTATTCTTTTTACTGAACCGAAAGTCTTCAACAATTTGTTGGCGGTCTTAGGCCCGACTCCTACAATGGCCGAAAGCTCTGAATCAAACATTCCTTTTGATCGTTTATCCCTGTGGAAAGAAATGGCAAAGCGGTGAGCCTCGTTTCTGGCCTGCTGAATCAGCTTGAGAGATTCTGACTTTTTGTTGATGTACAATGGAATGGGGTCTCCCGGGAAATAGATTTCTTCAAGTCGCTTGGCAATGCCAATGATGGTTACTTTTTCCAAGATCCCCAGCTTTTTTAAACTTTGTACAGCGGCATTGAGTTGACCCTTTCCGCCATCGATGATGACGAGTTGCGGCAACCCACTTTGTTCATCGACAAGTCTTTTATAGCGCCTGTATACGACCTCTGCCATGGAGGCAAAATCATTGGGTCCTTCGACAGTCTTAATGTTGAATTTGCGGTAATCCTTCTTGGATGGCCTGGCGTTCTTGAAGACCACACAACTCGCCACGGGATCGGAACCCTGGATATTGGAATTGTCAAAACACTCGATATGAATAGGGAGATCTTCCATATTCAGGTCCTTTTGAAGAGTTCGCAAAATGCGCTCTGAGGAAGTCTGTTTTCTTACCTGAGCCGTGGCAGCCTTTGCCTTGTGAAGTTGGTAGTATTTCAGATTTTTATAGGACAGATCAAGCAACTTTCGTTTGTCACCAATCTTAGGAACCGTTACAGTGGTATTTTCTTCATCTGCAATTCTGATTTCAAAAGGGACGATTATTTCCTGGGAAATACTTTGATAGCGTTCCCTGAGTTCTGGAATGACGTATTCGAGCAAATCTGGTTCATCTGTGTCCAAATTTTTCTTCATCTCGATGATCTCGGTATTGACAAGGCACCCATTAAGTACTTTCAAATAGTTCACATAAGCCCATTCGTCATCGCTAAGGATATGGAAGACATCCAGGTCTCCCAGCGTCTGGCTTACCACTGTAGACTTGGCTTGATAGTCCTCGAAAAGAGACAATTTTTCTCTCATCGACTGGGCCTTTTCAAATTCTAGAGAGGCCGCATATCTTGTCATTTCTTCATGGATAAAATCTTTGACCGGTTTGAAATTACCATTCAGAATATTCCTGATTTGCGATATGCTTTGATCATAGGTAGACTCTGATTCCAGGCCTTCACATGGACCATTGCAATTTTTTAGATGATATTCCAGACAGACCTTAAACTTGTGTTTTCGAATATTTTATTCAGAAAGATTATAGCTACAGGTGCGTATACTGAACAGGTTCTTAATCAGGTCAAAAATCTGCTTGGCTTTATTTTTGGAAGTGTAAGGACCATAATATTTACTCCCGTCTCTTATTACTTTTCTGGTAAAAAAGACGCGGGGAAATCTTTCGTTTTTTATGCACAGGTAGGTATATGATTTGGCGTCTTTTAATTGAACATTATAGCGGGGCTGAAGTCTTTTGATCAATGTATTTTCCAACAACAATGCGTCCGCTTCGGATTCTACGATCGTGAATTCCAGCGCTACGGCATTTTTTACCATGGTTCTGGTCTTATAGGGAAGGTGTTTTTTTGATCCAAAATATGATCCAGTACGACTTCTTAGATCTTTGGCCTTTCCCACGTAGATAATTATTTCATCCCTGCCAATGAACTTGTAAATTCCAGGGAGCCTTGGTATAGAATCCGCCATAAGCCTATATTCATCCTGTGTCACTATGAAGACAGATTAAGTGCTTTCAAAAAAAGATCTGCGCCTGCAGGATTCGTTGCGAGTGGAATGTTGTGGACATCACACAAGCGCATCAACATCTGAACATCGGGTTCATGTGGATGTTTGTCAAGTGGATCGCGAAAAAAAATGACCAGATCTATGTCGCCGGTCGCAAGGAGGGCCGCTATCTGGGCGTCTCCACCTTTGGGACCAGAAAGCAGTTTGGTAACTTCGAATCCGGCAGACTCAATATGACCACCTGTGGTGCCTGTAGCATATAGCTTCATCTTTCGGAATGCATCTGCATTTTGAAGGATGAATGAGACCAGTTCGGCTTTTTTACCGTCATGAGCAATTAGAGCAATGGTTCGCATCAATAATTCATTGGAAAGACAATAATATAAAAAAGAAAGTGCGTCATGCCAGCTTTCCTCACCTCGAGGGCATACCTAAAATTGTTAATCGGCGTAAAAAAAAATGAAGCGATGTTAATCGACAATGGCTATACTTGCCCTCCTTGTTTTTACCAATGGAAAGAAGTGTTTTCGATTTAAAGTCCGGCGAGACCGGTACCATCAAAAAGTTTAAGGATAGGAGCATGGCTTGTACACTCCTTACCATAGGTATGATCCCTGAAGCTCAGATTGTAATGATGGCGAGATCGCCTTTTGGCGGTGCTGTTCGTCTTAAAATGGGAGATACCTTTATAGCCATCCGCGATAATGAGGCCAAAAATATCATCATTGAGTAGCACGACAGATCAGAAGACGTGTAAAATTGCCTTGCTGGGGAATCCAAATAGCGGTAAAACCAGTCTCTTCAATGCACTGACGGGTCTAAGACAAAAAATAGGCAACTATCCGGGTGTTACTGTTGATAAAAAGACGGGATACTTAAAAAGAAACGGATCGCAGTTGGAAATTATAGACTTTCCGGGTACGTATAGTGTCTATCCTAACTCCACGGATGAGCGTATCGTTATAGAGACCATTACCAATCCCAAAGGAGATACTTTTCCCGATGTATTGGTGTATGTGGCATCTGCAATGGAACTCGAAAAGCACTTTTTATTGGCTACCCAATTGAAGGAGTTGGGATTGCCTATGCTGTTCTGTATAACTATGCAGGACATTTCAGAACGAAAAGGAGTCGGCTACCGGACCGAGGTGCTTTCAGAGTACCTCGAATGTAAAGTCGTCGTGGTCAGTGCCTTGACGGGAAGCAATTTGAAGAAACTTGAAGACTTGCTTTTTGAGATTGCATGTGCAAAATCCCCGGGTAAATGGAAATACAAGTATGAGATGTCCGAAGATGAAACCCGGATTGCGCGTATCGTGTCGGAAATTTCAGGGATTAACAACTTATACGCGAACCTGCTGATCGCTCATCATTTCACTTGGCTTAACCACCTGGACGAAACAATGCGCAACCAGATCGGCAAGGTTGTGCGTGATCAAGGATTCGAGTCTACAAAATACCAGATTCGAGAAACGCTCGACCGGTTTAATCACTTTTCTCCCTGGATAAATAAAGCACTCACACAGGAAAGAGGAGCAAGAAAGTCCTTCACAGAGCGAATTGATTCTGTGATCACTCATAAGGTATTCGGACCATTCTTATTCTTCCTAATCATGATGCTTGTATTTCACGCCATATTTTCATGGTCTGAATGGCCCATGGGTTGGATTGAACAATTTTTTGCGTGGTCCGAAGCGAGGGTTCAGAATACGCTTCCACCGGGGTGGCTCAACGATTTGATCAGCAATGGAATCATTGCCGGACTCGGAGGCATCATGGTATTCATTCCGCAAATTGCCATTCTGTTTCTTCTTATTTCACTGCTCGAAGAAATAGGCTACATGTCCAGGGCTGTTTTCATGTTTGACAACGTCATGCAACGGTTTGGACTAAACGGCAGAAGCATTGTGGCCCTTATTTCTGGGGGTGCCTGTGCGATTCCCGCTATAATGTCGACAAGGACTATTTCCAACTGGAAAGAGCGACTGATAACCATCCTTGTCACACCCCTAATCTCATGTTCGGCGCGTATACCTGTATATACCATACTTATTGCATTTGCGGTACCTAAATTTATGGTATGGGGAATATTCAATTCTCAGGCCTTGGCTTTCATGGGACTCTACGTGCTGGGCATCCTGGCGGCCTTGTTTTCAGCCATGGTTTTTTCTGTGTTGATCAAATCCAAGGATCGGTCATTCCTCATGATAGAGTTACCTCATTATCGCAAGCCGACGATGAAAAATGTCATTGTCAATGTGAAAGAAAAAGTATGGACCTTCGTATCGGAAGCGGGAAAGATCATCTTGATCATTTCTGTGATATTATGGTTTTTGGCTTCCTTTGGTCCTGCGGGTGAAATGCA
>JBFKOL010000360.1:0-4200 GCA_041628815.1 Saprospiraceae bacterium
AAGAAACAGGCAGAATACCGCATCAGTCAGTTAAAGGCTTGATGAAGGCCAGTAAGGACTAAAAAAAAGCCCAATGCTTCCATTGGGCTTTTTTTATGGATCTTCTCAATCGCGGTCGAGGGAAATTGAGAGTTTGGCTTCCTCGTTTGCCGATTTGCTTATCCTTATCATTGTCGCGTTGCTATCTGAAAAGGCACCAGACAAATGGGTTTCAACAAGATCCCTGTATCTGTCGGCAGTAATACGGTCCATGGGTTTTCCATCGACGGTCATAGATTCCTGTGATAGTTCCATGGTAAAAGAATCTTCCTGCAGGAGGCCATCCCGAGTCATTGCAGATAAAAGATCAGCCTTCAAATTGACCAATCGCTTTTTGCTAAAGTCAAAGCTGAAATCTCCAATATCGAAATCCATGTCGTCGAAATCGAATGTCCAGCCTTGAAGGGATTGTGACAGGTCTTCACCAAAACGTTCCATTTTTGCTTGCCATTCAGGTCCAAATGCATCATGGATATTATCCTGGAGGCGATCCAGTTCGAGCGCCCATTCTTCGTTGAAACGGCTTTCCAGGACAGCATCCATTTCGGCACCGAGAGCGGTAACCTCATCAAGCCATTCTTCATCGATGAGTTCGTGGATTCGCTCCTGCAGTTCAAGCATGTTTTCTTCAATGGCAAGGCCATCAAAATTTTTCCAGTCCTTATCCTTGAATTTTTGCTTGAATTCGTTTTTCCATTCTTTAATGCGCTCTTTGTTCTTTTCTTTCCACCTGGTCCGTTGCTCATCGGTCATTTCAGAACGCATTTTATTCAACTTTTCCCTTTCTTGTCGAAGTTTGTCGCGATGTGCTTTAAGTTCCTCTCGTTGAGTCATTCTCATTTCTCGTGCTTTTTCTCGAATCTCTCGTGCCAGTGCGCGTTGTTTGTCGCGAAGTGCCTTCATTTCTGCTCTTACTGCCTCCTTTTGAGCCCTGAATTCTTCTTCGTCGATGGTGTCCGGTATCAAGTTGAGTGGCGATTCGAGCGATAATAATGAATGAGACGTTTTGGGCAGTTGGGCCAAAGGTTGACTGTTAGAGATGGATTCAAGCTGACGACTGTCATCCTCTTTGCTCTCTTTACCTGACAGTAGTGCTCTCGCAGGTATCAATGATTCTTCTGACATATTGGATAGATATCCCGAGGGTAGTAAATCCGACACTGTTTCAATCATAGAGGACGGGTTATCAGTCTGCAGCGCATCCTTTTGAAGGCTTTCTCCAGACCATCGTTGACCAGCACCCATTGCAACCAGTGCTACCAATAAAATAACTCCGGCAATTATTGGGGTTTTTGGGTATTCAGAATCAGGTTCATTCCTGAATAATCTTTGGATTCTTTTCATGAGAGACTTTTTTTGAGTGAATAAGGCCATGGCTATTCCACCGTTCGGGGCAGTACCAATGGTTTGTAATTTGAGAAGTGACCTGGCGTAATCCAGACGGTTGGGGTATAACTTGACGGTGAGGTCATCGCAGCAATGTTCCATTTCGGTCCGTATTTGTTTCGTGAGAAACCAGACAACGGGATGATAGAACATCAGTATTTCAATGGTGGTCATGAGTAGGTTGATGAGAAAATCATTGCGTAGTATGTGTGCCATTTCGTGGGCAAGAATGATCTCGGTTTCCTTGTAGGACAATTGGTTAATGACGGCCAAGGGCAAGACAATGATGGGTTTAAAGTGACCATACGTTATAGGCACATCAATTTTGCTGGACATGGCGATGGTGACATCCTTAGCTATTCCGAATCTTGACTGTATTTTGCCCGCTAACGCCAAAACGCGTGATGGCACGACGCGGTTGTAAGAAAGCTTTAGGCGGTAGAGTGTTAGCCACCCGCCGAGCATTCTCAATGTCAGGATTGCAACGCCACTGTACCAGGAGAGAAGGATCCATTGGGATTGAAAAACATTCCAGTTTAAAAAGGGTGCCATGGAGTGCTCGCCAACCTTGGAAGTTTCAGGTGTCCATATTGCGATCGGGTCCTGGCTCAAGGTGAGGTGAGCAGGAACTATGTATGATGAGATCAAGTAAAATCCAAATGTGAAGAAGGAGACCAGCGCGATAAGCATCATTCCTGCCACGTAGAGGTTATATCGATGATGAGCTTCACGCTTTTTCTTGCCTGCCGAGCCCGCATACAATAGGATCAGCACAAGTGGCGCCTGCCAAAATGAATGTATTATGGCCTTTGCGAGTGCATCGGCCGAAGGTCCATAACTTGCTTGAAAGATCCAGTCTTGCATGGCTATTCTTTTTCAAGTTGTTCAATGAGTTTTTTAATCTCTGAAAGCTCCTCTTTGCTCGCTTTGTGATTGCCAAGGGTTTGCATGACAAGTTGCTTAGCAGAGCCCTGGAATGCCCGTTGCAAGAAGGAGTCCAGTAGTGACTTTTGCGTGTCTTCTTTGTGAATAGCGGCGCAATAGATGTGCGTTTTTTTTGAAGTGTCGCGGGTTACTATTCCTTTTTCAGCCATGATCTGCATCAGTTTTAGCGTGGTAGTATAACCGACATCTTTATCTTGAGAAAGGTGTTCGTGAACGAATCTGACTGATGAAGGTCCGTGCTGCCATAAAACTTGCAGTATTTTCAACTCAGAATCTGTCGGAGATGGGGCGCTAAAGTTGATCATAGGAGGATATACGAATAATTTCGTATCAATTATATACGAATTAATTCGTAAATGCAAATTAAGTATCTGAATTTCTTTTCTATTAAGGTTTTTTTAACCAGCCCTGCTTTATTAAATTTGAGGTCGCCAAAAAATTGTGTCAGGTAATTGTCAATTGGCTGAATTGTACAATTGAAAGCCGGTTGTAGAATGTGTCATAGAAGATTCTATAAGTCTTTTAATTGATGCCCAATCAATTACCTTGTGAATTGTAGAAATCAACCCATATGATAAATCGACGGCTACCCTTATTGATTCTCGTACTTGCTATATTTATTTCACTTGCACCCAGCCATGGCCAGCGCAATTTCTTTCAATACCGCACCTATAATGGATTGTACAATGATTTGAGAAACTTCCAGGAAGGAAAGGCCAATATTCCGCTGGAAAGGATGGCAGGAGATTACAACTATCCAAAAGGTTCGCATTACATGGTAGAAAATACCAATCCCAGATTGATCAGCAACATGTTGTGTAACCAGGATGAGTCCATCCCTGATGAAAGAGGATTGAGTTCTCTTGTTTTCACATTTCTTCAGTTCATTGACCACGATATAACGGCGACAGCCGAAGGACATCACGAATATGTACCGATAGACGTACCTGTGGGTGATACCTATTTTGATCCGTTCTATTCCGGACAGGTGAAAATTCCTTTTACGCGCTCCGCCTATATGCATCTGAGCAAATCTTCTAGAGAACAGATCAACACGATCACGGCATGGTTGGATGGAAGTGTCATTTATGGCTCGGATGAAGAAAGGGCCAAATGGCTCCGTTCCGGCGAATGTGGGAAGCTCAAGGTGTCACCTTCTCCCTATGGTGATCTGTTGCCTTGTAATACTGTTTCAGGAGATTGCAACGACACAATAGATCCGGATGCTCCTTCGATGGCCATGAATCAAAACAGGGATGGATCCTATGTTAAAGTTTTTGTCGCCGGCGATATTCGAGCTAACGAGCAGCCGGGTTTGACGGCATTGCATACCCTGTTTGTCAGGGAGCACAACCGCATTTGCGACGAATTGGCAGCCAATGGAAGTTGCCATGATGAAAAGAATTACCAATATGCACGAAAAGTGGTTGGAGGTATCTTGCAGTCCATCTTGTACAACGAACTGTTACCGGCTCTGGGCGTACAGACCGGCAACGATAAATACGACAGGAATGCAAGCCCGAATATCTTTAATTCATTCGCCACAGCTGCATTCAGGTTGGGGCATACTATGGTGACCAATGAAATCCCTGTCATCAATAATGATTGCGGAGAAGTCTCGTCGTCTCTTGCCCTTGCTGATGCCTTCTTCAATCCTTCCATATTAATGAACCAGGGAGTAGAAGGAATATTGCGGGGATTATACAGGCAGACTCAGGAAAAAATTGACTTGAAGCTGGTACACGGTGTTAGGAATTTCTTGTTTGGTCCTCCGGGAGCAGGAGGACTCGATCTCGCCGCCATGAATATTCAGCGGGGTAGAGATCATGG
>JBFKOL010000361.1:0-4168 GCA_041628815.1 Saprospiraceae bacterium
CATACTGTCGCTTATATCATTTGCCGCTTACTTTACCTATTTGTATTACAGTACACGCCATAAAGAGCGAATGGCGCTCATCGAAAGTGGTCAGAATGCCGGAATTTTCAAGACCACGCCTGGAATTTATAGTTCTCTCAAATGGGGCATTCTTTTGGTAGCTATAGGTGCGGGATTGGGACTTGGCATATTCTTCGATTTTACCTTGGACAGCGACGGGCCCTTCGTCACACTACCTGCCATATTTTTATTTGGCGGACTGGGCTTATTGTTGTACTACAGGATCATGAGAAACGAGAACGTAGAAGTTTAGCATTCATCAATGTTTGTGAGGCTGCAAAAAACGGCCTCGAATTGCCTGTAGATTCCATTATTCCTTCATGAATCGGGATATCTTTGCCGGTCATGAAGGATTGTGGAAGATATATTGACTTTGGAGGACAAGGGCCGTTGATGCTTTTCAGCCATGCCAATGCCTATCCTCCGGAATGTTATTCAAAATTCTTCCATTCTTTGAAGAGTTCCTTCCGAATATGGGCTTTCCGCCAGAGACCGCTCTGGGACCGGAGTGGGGCTCATCGCTTAAAGTCTTGGAAACTTTTCCGAGACGACCTGCTTGATTTTACCTCAAAAGAAGGGATAGACCAGGTAACTGGCATGGGACATTCGCTTGGCGGCATTGCGTCGTGGATGGCATCGATTCTCCGCCCTTCCTTGTTCACAAACCTGGTACTGATCGATCCAGTGATCATCGCCAACGATTTTGTACGCGGCACCAGAATATTGCCGTTCTCCATAAAAGCCAGGTATCTGCCAATTGTTCGGACCGCCGTGCGACGAAGAGACCAGTGGTCCGATCGCAAGGCCGTTCGTGCCCATCTTGGGGCAAAAAGACTGTTCCAGCGATTTGATCCCGAAGTCTTTCAGGATTTCCTGAATTTTGGCATCATCGACAACGAAAATGGTGTAGAGCTGGCTTTTCCAAAATCATGGGAGGCACGGATTTATGCTACACCGCCAAATATGTGGCCTTTGATGAAGAAGTCGGCCTGTCGAATTACCATCATCAAGGCTGAACATTCTGATGTAATCACCAACGATTCCTGGAAGCGCATTTGTCGCCATACCCCGAATGGGTATTTTTACGAAATGTCTTCAGTCGGCCACCTGATACCTTTTGAAAAACCGGTGCAACTGGCAGAATGGATACTAAATCATCAACGAGCGTGATGGTCCGATGATCGCAGGTTATTGAAGTATTGGTTTATTCACTGCGCCTGTGCACCTCTGCCAGTTTCAGGTGAGCCGTTTTGTACATGGAGTGAAACAGGATCAGTGGATCCTGGGACTTTTGTTTGATCAGGATAGTTCCACCTTTGATTCCCAATCGGGCCGTACCAAAATATTCTTTCGGATTCTTCCCCTCCATATCTATATAGAGTTGTACGTAGAGAAGCTTTTTAAACTTCCTTCTGAGCTTGTACAGTTTCCATTTCAAAAACCTCAGCAATTTCTTGGAAACGCCTGAATTGTTTTGGATGACAATGTGCATGGGTCGTTTTTTGGGTTAAATTAAAAATGGCATGGCTGCCGAAGAATGATTAACATGTAGGTAACGAATAATGAAACTTTATGGTGCCCTTAAATTATGAATAATAATGCAAAATCTCCTATTATAATTATAATAGATATGTTATTAAAATAATAGGTAGAATAACTACCACCAGTAGCAATAAAAGGAAAATCAACACGAGTAATAGGTAGGTCAATACACTTGTCTTGTTTCTTTCTTGTTCTTCGTTATCCATCATGAGACGAACATTTCGCAAATTGGCCCTAAATCCAATGTCGGCGAAGTCTCCTATGACGGGTATCAATCCAATCAAGTAGTCGATGAATACATTCAAAACCATACGCCACAGCAATGACCACTTTCCATTGATCCTGGCCACTTCAAATATGAGGTAAGCCGAAATGATTGTGGTGATCACCTCACCATATAAAGGCACCAAACCAATAAAGAAATCCAGCCCGAACGTGATATTCGTCCCTGGAATCCTGAATCGCGAGTCCATCCAGGTCGACAAGTCCTGCAATTTCTTGATTCGCCTTTCTCTCTGGACACTTGAAGGAAGTTTGGGATGTTGGATGTCGTTTGTTGCACTCATCATGAGATAAACCCTTGACAGGCTTTCAGAATTGTACAAAATTCGGAGAATGTCGGGGATCTTTGAGGTCATACCCGCTCATCTCACCCAAATAACTAAGCCTTTGATAAAATGAAGTCTTTATTCATCGGGTTTGGTGCCAAAAATATGCTCATGAAGAAAGGTGTAAATTTCATCTACTGATTTGCCCTCTTCAAACCTCACAGGTGTAAAGAACTCAATGGTAAGGTTGGTACGCTTCCGTGGCCATAAACTTTTTTTACCGAACGACTTGTGAAATCCATCAATCCTGACTGGCACTACCAGAGGGCGAAGAACCCTTACGATGTTTGCCGAACCTTTTCGAACAGGTGCAGATTGATCCGTGGTACCTTGCGGAAAATTGATAACCCATCCATCCTCAAGAGCTTTCTTAATTTTTACAGGAGCACGTAAATCAGAGCTTCTGAAAACTTCGGCACCGTCATGTCTCCAAGACCTCTTGACTGTGACTGCACCAGCATAGCTGAAAAGACGTGTTAGCCAGCCATTATTTCTCATTGTCTCTTCGGCGGCTATGTAGTATGCGCGCACCTTTGGGAACACCAGATAAATGGGGAAATTGATGTGCTTGAAACCCCATTTGGAGGCGGAGAATATGTGATACAATGCTATTACATCTGCGAAGTACGTTTGATGATTAGAAATGAACAAAACATTCTCACTCGGCAGGTCCTGGAGCACCTCTCCTCGGATAACTTTCAACCGGTTCAGTACATTGATTTGGAGATAGGTGCTGATGCCTATGAGTGCTGTAACAATTTGCCGGAGTATCCTGATATTTCCAAAAGGATCCCTTATAGAGGGAATACCCATCCAAATGCGATTGGCTCCTTTTTTTTCACTAGAGGCTCTTAGATCAACTGGGCTTTCAGTGGGACTTACTCTGGTCATGAGGGTTAAATGTAGAAATAAATATCACATCGTGTCTCCGGCGCTGGTTCAACGTGACCGTAATATGACATTCCAGCTATTTAAGAAAACGTTCAAAAAAATCGGCAGTTGCTTTGTAAGAGCGGATCCAGGATTCCCATCGGTAAAATCCATGAACCTCATCGGGAAGAACCAATATCTCATGGTGTACTTCTTTGTCTCTCAATCGTTCCACCAGATCTATGGTCTGCCCAAACATTACATTTCGATCGTCATCACCATGTATTAAAAGCACCGGGGAGGTCCATTGGTCCATTTGTGCTACTGGAGAGGATTCAAAAGCCAGTTCCATGAGGTCGTCATTAATACCCCAAAAACCCCCTTCTGAAAAGTCCCGGGCCCGCCAGGCCCAGTCATGTACGCCGTGAAAATCAACACCAGCTTTGAATATATCGCTGTTTAGAGCAAGACCTTGGGCAGTAAGCAGACCGCCGTAACTTCCTCCCCACAAACCTATTCTTTCCCCATCGACATATTCCAGCCCTTGCAAATACCGGGCAGCAGCTACAATATCCTGGTATTCGCTGAAACCTCTGGGGCCTTGGTTCTCGGCCCTGCGAAAATCACGTCCATATCCTATTCCTGCCCTGAAATTGACACTAAGCACCACATATCCATTCGATGCCAGATATTGATTCATTGCATAGGCAAAAGCGTAATAGCCGCTGTAATGAAAAGCAGGTAACATCTGGCGGATGGGTCCTCCATGCATAAAGACAACAGCTGGTTTGGGTGTGATCCTTTCTCGAACAAACAATTGACCGTGAATCTCTGTTCCATCCGCGGCATTGAAGATCACATTGAGGGGCTTCACAAGGTGGGCCTTGGGAAAGGACATGGGTAAATCCGACGGGTAAATGTTTCGCTCATCCATTGCGATGTAAGGCATGAAATTATATCCCGATGTCCTGTAAACGACAGACGTGCCTGAAAGCAATACCGGATCCGTTTCTACGGTCGATGTCTCAGTAAGAACACGGGTAGTTCCTGATCTCAAATCGCGGAGGAAAAGATCCCTGTCATTGATG
>JBFKOL010000362.1:0-4156 GCA_041628815.1 Saprospiraceae bacterium
AGATTATTGTTAGGATTTCCACTAGCATTAGGATTAACATATTGTTCAACAGTTGCAATTGATCCTGTTCTTGCAAATTTTGAGAAGAATATTCATGGAAAACAGGTGAATAGAAATTTAGAAGATTATGTTGATCATAAAGAATATCAAAATACTGCGCATAATGTTTTACCTATGGGATATTCTGCTGAACAAAGCACAGTAAACTTCTTGAGCAACCCATATGAAAAACAATATGCGCTCGTCGGGCTCATAGCGGTAATCATCTTTTTTATATGCACCATTCATTTCGAATCATTCCTTACTGGATTGACCATTCTATTGCTCATTCCTCTTTCATTTGTCGGTATTTTTCTGGCGTTCTATTGGTTTGACTTTCCTTTCGACCAGGGTGGATATACTTCATTTCTTCTCTTAAGCGGCATTGTTGTTAACAGCCTGATCCTAATATTCAGTGATTATCACCGTATGAAGCGCAGATGGCCCAGAAGGCAATCTATAGACCTTTATTTGCGCGCATTTCGTCAAAAGATTACACCCATCTATCTTACCCTACTTTCTACCGCACTTGGTTTGCTTCCTTTTGCCATGCACGGATCCGACGAAGTTTTTTGGTTCTCATTGGCTGTAGGGACGATAGGAGGCTTGATTTTTTCATTGTTCGTATTATGGATTTATGTTCCTTTGATAATAAACTAGCAGCAACTGTTGATTTAAACCATCAGCTCATGCCTATCAACAAAATGGCTGTGGCGGCGAGGAATAAGCCAATCGTTTTCATTCGATTTAACTTCTCATGAAAGAACATTACCCCAACCAAGGCGGTAAAAAGCAGAATGCCGACATTATTCATCGGAAAAAGAACGGATCCTTCCCATCCAGCGAATAACAAAAGGAGCAATAAATAAATCGTCATGAAATTGGGAATTCCTAAAACTATACCTCCGATGATTTCTTTTTTACCAATAAATCGCCGCGTACGGAAGAACAATATTACCGAATAGACGAGGCCGATCATTGCGGCCATCGCAAAAGAAGTAGCTGTAAATTCTATAATGTCATCGGTCACGAGCATCTCTACCTGTACAAAGAATAATAATACTTCTATCATGCCACTCAACAACCAAATCAGCACGAGGTACAGGTATAGTTGAACGGTGAGCCTTATTATCGATTTATCGGACGGTTTTTCAGGCAGGTTGACGAGGACAATTGCTGTCATTGCCAGAAATATTCCTACACCCTTCAACAGGTTGAGTGTTTCCCCGTAGAGTGCGATGGCAAAAGCGGCGGGTATGATCAGAGACATTTTCTGCCAAATTACAGTCATGGCTACTCCGCAATGCTGGAATGCCAGCGCCATAACGTTGAAACCGACAATAAAGAGAGCCGCAAGGATGAAGGCGTGACGAACCCAAGGCCTCGATAAGAGATCCAGGGGGATCGCCGTTTGACCTAAGAAGAGTGATGCCACCACGACGCATACGATATAATTGACAATAATGGCATTCAGGTTATCCACCCGGTACTTGGCAAATCCTTTGAAAATCACTGCTAGCAGGACATTACAAAAGATGCACAGTGCCAATATCCACATCGATTCTATTTGAACGAAAATTAGTCAATTATATCAATAGAGCTTTCCTAATGTCATATGTTCAAAGAGGATATAAAAAATAAATCTTTTCCGTTTATTGCAGCCATAATCGAATACCTTGGATTGGTTCCAACTGCCGGCTGAATTTCAGATATCCCCTGCCCTATGGATTCTTGCAGCGATTTCTGCATTTCTAGTAGGGGTGGCAAAGGCAGGACTCAAAGGGATAGGAATCCTAATAGTCACCTTGCTGGCATTGGCCTTTGAAACCAAAGCTTCTACAGGGATACTAATGCCTCTACTCATGGCCGGTGATGCATTTGCTGTAATCTACTACAACCGTCACGCTCGCTGGAAGTATCTCGTGCGTCTTGTTCCATGGATGATGGCCGGTGTGGTGCTCGGTGTATTTTTTGGTCAACACCTCCCCGAATCACAGTTCAAGGTCATAATGGGTGCAATCATCCTGCTCAGCGTAGTGATGATGTTTTGGTGGGAACGTAAAGAGCGACACTATGTACCGGACAACTGGTGGTTTGCTGGTATCATGGGGATGACTGCAGGCTTTACGACCATGATCGGCAACCTTGCAGGTCCCTTTGCAAACCTGTTTTTCCTGGCAATCAGACTTCCCAAGAACGAATTTATTGGTACGACGGCATGGCTTTTCTTCATCATCAATCTATTTAAACTGCCTTTTCATATTTTCATCTGGAAAACAGTAAATACCAGCTCACTTCTGGTAGATCTTCGCCTGCTACCTTTTGTCTTCTTGGGATTATGGGCTGGAGTACACCTCGTCCGCATTATCCGGGAAAAGCCATTCAGGTTTCTTATCCTCGGACTGACAGCTATAGGTGCAATGTTGATATTTATCAAATGATGCTCGGCTATGTTTGGAATACCTCGAACTAAAAAAGTCAATCAACTATCCTGATTGCACATTAATAGCCAGTTCTTTGGGAATTGATTATGAGTCTTGTGTTGTCAACTTCTCCTTTTCATCATGAGTCCTTCTTGTGCCACTGATGCAATAAGAACCCCATTTTTATCGAAAATGTTACCACGAGTAAATCCCCTGGTGTTCGACGCACTTGGACTCTCCAATTGATAGAGCAACCAGTCATCAGCCCTAAAGGCACGGTGAAACCACATAGCATGGTCAAGACTGGCGAAGAACATTTCTCCGCGTTTGACCTCATCCTGGTGGGGAAGCATGGCCGTTGTCAGCAAATTGTAATCTGATGCATAAGCTAGTACTTCCTGGTGTAGCCGTAATTCATCACTGAGAGTTCCTTTGGCCCTTAACCATACATGCCTCAAAGGGGAACTTTTTTGAGGTCTGATAGGGTCTATCACCTCAACTGGTCTAAACTCTATGGGTCGCTCATGGTAGAGGGCATCAACTACCTCGGGAGCTATTTTCTTCAAAGGTTTGAGTAATTCTACATCACTTTTTAAGGATTCCGGGTCCGGCACATTGGGCATCGCAATTTGATGATCAAGTCCTTCCCTTTCATGTTGAAAAGATGCCGCCATGTTGAAAATAGCCCTTCCCTTCTGGATAGCTACCGCTCTGCGCGTTGTAAAGCTGCCACCGTCTCGGATTCGGTCGACATCATAAATGATGGGCATTTCTATGTCACCCGCCAGGATGAAGTAACCGTGCATAGAGTGCAAAATCCTGTCTTCAGGCACCGTATTGTGAACGGCATGTAGTGATTGAGCAAGCACCTGGCCTCCGAAAACACGTTTCCAAGGGGCCTTATAATTTTGGCCACGAAAAATGTTCTCTTCTATTTTCTCAAGCCTTAACAGCTCTTTCAGTTCTTCCACATTGTTCATAGCGCGAATGTAATTAAAAGCGTTCTGATGTATTCTCAAGAGACCAGACGGGATGGTCAAAACCCATACTATGGAATATTTCTACTGCCTCAGCTGTGGTCCACTTTTCCCAATCGGTACTGTGGTGCCGTTCATACCATATCCCAGCAAGGCGGTTCACTTTTGACAATGGTTGAACATCTCCTCTCGATACACCGGTTTCCAAACACCAGGCATCAATCTCATCTTCTGATCTGAACACCTGCATGACCGAACACGAGTACACCACATTTTCCCATATCCGGGCCATGGGTACCGGAAAGTGTACCTTAAAATTTGTCGATCCAATTTCCCCACCTGATACCCGGATATGCGTGGGGAAATCATCTTTGAATATTCGTGTTATCAATTCGCCTGTGCCACCTACAAGCTTAATTACACCCATGGCGCACCAAGCACAGTTGGCCCACCATTCACTGTTATGGCTGACTACTTTAAAGTTTGTCGCCCGAGCCGAAAAAGGATGAACCGCAGCAATTTCTCCCTTGGAAGAAAGAGCACAACCATGATAGGCTTCTAGGTTCTCCAGGGCTTTCCGAATCTCCGACGAACTTTTCTTGTAGAGTAAGCTCAGTTCAGAAATGGATGGTGCCCTTTTTTTCTCGATAAAATGATTGATCAGCACATAATGCAGAGACTGATTATTCAGATTCATGTGTTTTTATCAGTTTTGAA
>JBFKOL010000363.1:0-4153 GCA_041628815.1 Saprospiraceae bacterium
CCCGAAACTGATCAAATCGGCTAAAGAGTCCAGCTGTTTACCTAAATCACTTTTTACTTTAAGGGCACGAGCAGCCAATCCATCGGCCGTATCCAATATCATGGCAAGCATGACTAAATAGGCTCCAAGTACGGGATTTCCCAGCAGTATGGCGACAATACCACAAGCTGCATTACAGAGGGTAATTATGTTGGGAATTTTACGCACTTTGTTTCAAAGTTAAGGAATTCGCAAAAAGTATTCTGTTAATTATATGGTAAATCGGGAGATGTGTTGCTTTGTTGTGCGCTTCGTTGTTTGGAAGTTCAGTAAGTTGAATTTGTTACTGGCAACCATACCAGAGGCAGGCAGGCTGACAACTGGCAATAAATTCTTCTACCAAACAGTTACATACCTACCTTGTCCGCCTGAAGTTTATGGTGCCTGCTGCAAAATCCGGGAGTATATGATATGAATGCTTTACGCAACCTGTACGCATGCAATCCGGTAAAACCAAAACATTCTTTGTCTTTTGCACTGCCTTTTTTGTTAATATCCATTTTTTATACCCCCAGATTGACAGCATTCATTTTTCTGCTGCCTTTGCCAAAATGGAAGAGGCACGGACCTGTTTTCGACAGAACCCGGGAAGCGTCATTTGCGCATCCATGTTGAAGAAGGCCTATGAGATCAGCGGTCGACATGCCTTTTTTTTCGAAGAGGTGCTCGCCTACCTGGTCTCAGCAGGTGAATATCGCGAAGCATCTGATTATCTCGATATAAGCCGAATAGACACTCTTTCCAACAGTCAAAAGGCGCGTTATTATCATTTCAGGGGGTTGCTCCAGCTAAGAATGGGATTCTATCATTTCACGCGGGCGTATCAGAGCTTTAGGGAGGCCTATTATTGTGAACTGCGGTCAACCGTCCCATCTTTCAGATTGCTGTCACAGATACAAAATGCCATGGGGTACACAAGGATGATCTTTGGTGGTCCAAATCTGAACGGTCCCAAGGATTACCCACACAGCAACTGGGTCACACCGGACCTGATCAACTCACTAAAAAATTTTGAACAGGCCCTGTATTTTGATGAAACCAACTCCAATGCCCTTGCCAACAGGGATACCATCGTTGCCAAGATCAAGGCATCGGGAATGTGGGTAGATGAAATTGAACTGATGGTTCGCCCTAAACCCATGGAATTGATTCGAAGCGAACTCATGATCGATGAAAAATCCACCAACGACACCCTGGATCTTATGGATGTTAATCTTCTTCCCAACAACAAAGAAGTATTGCTCAATATCCTACAACAGTACGATGAGTTGCTCCTCGCCGTCGATATCTCAGGATCGATGGATGACATCCATGCAGTGAAAGGCGTTTCGAGGTTTGTCCTAATGCGAGAGCTTGTATTGTTCCTCTTCCACGAATTGCCCACTTCGACACAAACTGGCATCGTATCGGTAGGAGGAGCCTGTCGCCGTCAGCCGCAACTCTATTTTCCCGTAGAGATGGATGCCAGGAAAGACGTCATGGATCACATGAAAATGCTCAAACCGGACGGTAATACGCCACTGATCTATTCCCTTACAAGGGGTAAGGAATTGTACACTACAAGGGAAAACAAAAAAGCACTTTTTCTGATTTCCGATGGCATGGAACGCTGTGGCCCACCTCTTGACCTGTGCATCCTGGCCGGAGACCTCTATGCCCTAGGTATCGATCTCCACATCATTTCGTTCATTATGGCAGGTATGGAGGACAGCGAATTCGCCTACGAGATCTACCACTGTATGACGCGGTATTCCAAGGGACGCATTTTCCGCTACGATGAAGAAGTTAGGGAAGACCGCAAGCCAGAGCCCGTGCCAATCCACCGGGAAGTATTGCTTCTGCCTCCCATACTCTATGGCGATAACTTCAAAGGCATCATGCACTTCGAAGTAAATTTGTCGGAGTTTTTTGAAAGATGAATTGATAATGATGTATGGGGATTTATGAAGGTCTCGTTTTGGGTTTTACGCGTTGCTCCACTCCGGCAACTCGCAACGGGGCAACTGGTTCTGTTCATAATCCTGCCTCAAAGATAGCGGTGAACCTGACTGACTCAATCTATCATTTCGCGACCCTTACTTGATAGAAATTACAATTAAAGTAAGGTAGTGTACAAACAGCCAATCTAAATTTTCGCGCGATCAAGCAATATTGTAAATTGTCCACTTTGTTTGGCCTTTACTTGAAATTTTATCGTGAAATACAGCGCAATTGTTGTGATTTGCATAATATGCTCGTTGGATACTCATCTGATATGCCAAGAGAAAGTTCCAATATTCAATGAGGTATTGAGCGGGGCCTATCAACCCACACACATTGAAGGTTTAGACTCCTGTTTGTACTTTTCGGAGCGCACGGGTAGGATTAAGTTTGTCCCTGATTTAAATAAAGATAGTACTATTGTTTTCCTGGACTTACGCCAAAAGATTGATACTTCCACAACAGGGAGAGGACTCTTCGGTTTTACCTTTCACCCGGAATACCCTGATACGCCATCTGTCTACACGCATTACGTCATAGACTCTCCAGGTACCACCATTGACAGAACTATTTTGTCCCGGTTTACGATTGATTCTATTCAACTGGCTGATCCGGGTTCGGAGCGCATTATCCTGGATTATGACCATCATGGAGCTAATCACCATGGTGGAAGTCCCATTTTTGGTGCAGATGGTTTGTTGTATTTGGCAAAAGGCGACCGCGGATTTGGAATAGGAAAAGCAGATGGCCAGGATACTTCCAATCTATTTTCTGCGGTTTTGAGGATAGACCCTTTCAGAGATGATTATCTGGCGGATGAAAGAAGAAATTACGGCATCCCGAGCGATAATCCATTTATCGACATGGCTGGAGCTGATGAAATTTGGGCCTTTGGATTGCGTTCTCCCTGGAAGATGACGAGGGACCTGTTGACAGATTCCATATACCTGGCTGACGTTGGTGATCACGATGTAGAGGAAGTCGATGTACTGTCCATGGGGGCTAACTTTGGGTGGAGCTGTATGGAAGGGGATTCAACAGTTAACCATTTTCCTTGCCTTGAAAGTTACCCCATAACTCCACCTCTTTTCACCTACGATCACAGTTATGGATGCTCCATCACCGGGGGATATGTCTATCGCGGCACTGAAATTGAAGCATTTAGGGGGCACTACTTTTTCGGCGATTTTTGTACAGGAAATCTTTGGTCGATGGACGTAGACAATGACTTTGGCGTCAAACTTTACCGCACCGATGTGGGTAGAATCACATCCTTCGGACAGACCAGGGATGGAGAGATGTACGTAGCTTCTTTTGATAAACACAAAATATACAAGCTTTCCTCGGTGGATTGCCCGGTCAGCCAATCCGTTTCGACCATCCATCAACCCATCTACCTGGCTTCATCGCATATAAGTTCGGATGCATTGGTAGACCAGGATGTTGCTTTCAAGGCAGCGGACAGCGTTCATTTGGAAACACCGTTCTCTGTGCTCAGTGGTATTGAACTAGAAATCGTCATGGATAATTGTTTCATTGTCCCGGAGTGAAGTTTACCGGACCACATGCTTAATGCTCCCTGCCAATGTATACCGTAACCGTTCCCAACCCTTCACCTCTCACTTCCACTTTGTCACTGTCTATCAGGAAGCTTTCGGGTTTGGCATTCCTAAAAGCCGCCTTCAATTTTGCGATCCTGTTCATACCGATCAAGTTGGCCAGGTGAACCATCCATCGGGGGCTCGAGAATGCTCCACCGCCTGGCGTGCCGGTCAGTACCATGTCACCGTCCCTGAAGGAATCAACAGGATATTTACGATGGGTGGTCCCTGACATTTCGTGTGGCAAAGTACATTGTAGCTAACAGATAACGGTCATCTCATGATAGGAGTGGCAAAGCGGACTCGAGAGATTTTCGTATCCTTTAGGGATTAACTGTTTTCAAAAATGTATTGAAGGAGTCAAAATCTTCAATAGGAAGGCTGTGTATAATAATAAAAGACAATCTATATCAGCTATTTGATATGTGATTGGGTTGTTCTTCTTTTTAAAATCACAACCCCACAACCCCACAACCCCACAACCCCACAACATCACAACCCCACAACCCCACAACCCCACAACCCCATAACCC
>JBFKOL010000364.1:0-4148 GCA_041628815.1 Saprospiraceae bacterium
AACGAGCGGGATCTTTGGGAATCAGTTTTATGGCTTGATCAGCTTTAAATCCTCAAAGAGATCCAAAAATGGTGGAGTAAAGTCGTCGAGCCTTTCATAAAGATCTTCGGCTGCCTGAGAAAACCTGGAGGGGAATTTGGCCCTTTTGTCCATTCGTCGCAATACTTCACCAAGTCCTTCCCGGGACCAATATGCCTTCAAATATTGATGATTCAACAGTACTTTCGTTTTCTGAGCTGATTTGGGGGGAAGTGCAGACAGTAGACCCGAAAACTCTCGATATACTTCTGCTTCAAATTCTATGAATGGCAAGTCGGAATGCCGAGACCATGTAAGGCAAAGAAGATGATCATTTAAGATGTCGGCGACTACAGGCGCATATTTCTTGTGTCTACTGCGCAACAGAGAGACCATATAGCGAAAAGAACGATGTGCGTCGGTTGCCGTGTCCAGCCTGCGATGGTGATCTACTCCTCTTTTTATTTCAACAGTTAACCGTCCATACTCGGTTCTGTCAAGTCCGTCGGCGATAAAATTGCCAAGCATCCACTCCGGGTGCTCCCTGGATAGAAAAAGATGGGCCAGGTAATTCATGGTCTATCGATATTAACGAGAATAATATCTTTGCGCCTCCTTGGCAATTCTTGTGCCTCGGAAGGCATGTTGTATGGTTTGTTCATATAACAAATGAAATAATGCGTCATCAAATATTCAACCTATGGCATTAAAATGTGGAATCGTAGGATTGCCCAATGTTGGTAAATCTACGCTGTTCAATGCATTGACGAAAGCCAATGCATTGGCGGCCAATTACCCTTTCGCCACTAAAGATCCCAATCTTGGTGTTATTACCGTACCGGACAACCGTCTCCTTCAGCTGGCCGAAATTGTTAAACCCAAGAAAGTCGTTCCTACAACTGTAGAAATACTGGACATTGCTGGTTTGATAAAAGGAGCAAGCAAGGGAGAAGGACTCGGCAATCAATTCCTTGCCAATATCAGAGAGGTAGATGCCATTTTGCATGTGATAAGATGTTTTGATGACGGAAATGTCGTTCATGTTGATGGAAACGTTGACCCCGTTCGTGATAAGGAAGTCATAGATGCCGAACTTCAGCTTAAGGATATTGAGACCCTCGAAAAACGCATAGAGAAGCTGGAAAAACAAGCTAAAACGGCGAATAAAGAAGACATCGCCAACCTCGATTTTGCCAGGCAATTGCTGGCGCACCTGGAGACTGGCCGGTCAGCGAGGTCATTTGGTGTGCCGGACCTGTTTAAGGATTTGTTCAAGAGCTTTTTCCTCCTTTCTGCCAAACCCATTCTTTATGTGTGCAACGTAGATGAAGCCAGTGCTACAGCTGGCAATCACTATACCCGCCGCCTTGCGAAAGCCATAGAGAGTGAAGATGCTGAAGTATTGTTGATTTCAGCTTCTATCGAGTCAGACATTATTTTGATGGAAGACGAAGAGGAACAGATGGTCTTTCTCACTGATTTGGGCCTTTCCGAACCTGGCGTAAACCGTCTGATTCGGGCATCCTACAAACTACTTCATCTGATCACTTTTTTTACGGCCGGAGAAAAAGAAGTCCGAGCATGGACTGCAAAAGCGGGATCTACGGCTCCACAGGCGGCCGGAGTGATCCACAGCGATTTTGAAAAAGGTTTTATTCGGGCAGAAGTCATCAAGCTCGAAGATTATCTCAGACTTAAATCTGAGCATGCGGTAAAATAAGCCGGCCTGCAAAGAATAGAAGGAAAAGAATACGTTGTAAAAGATGGAGATGTAATGCACTTCCGATTCAACGTGTAAAAACCGGATCTGTTTAATTCTATCCTATAAGCTGGTCATGAAAATATTTGAACATGCATCGATAATGGTCATGAGTCAGTATTCCGCACTTATTTTCCTTTACGAATGTAAATATTCCCGCTCGTACTCTTGATGACTGTTTCCGGGCCATCCCCGTTGATTTTGCCTCAAATCCAATCGTTGGATACGACTTTATATTTTTTGTCTTTCTGAAGCTCTTCTAGTTTGGGTTTTGTCTCATCCATTACAAGATCATAACTGCTTTGGTTGGCCCGGTATTCTTCGGCATAAGAAATGTGCAAGGTAGTTATAGTGATGGATGAATCTGGTCTTTCATATAATCATCCTTTAAAATGTGTCTGAATAATATCAAGTCGATATATTCATTTTTAAGATGTTACATATATGAATAAAAAATATTAATAAAATATTCAAATTTTGATTTCTAATAATTTGAACAATACAAAATTTACACTAACTTAACATCATCTCTTAAGAGAGATCAGGTCTTTGAATGCTGATGACAGGGAATCCCGGGAAAGAGCAATCGAGTACGGGGGTTGCAGCTTTCGCTCCGGGCGCGGGGAGGAAGAGTATCGAAACACAGGAAAGCAGGTGAATTACGATTTGTCTGGCAAGCGGAAAGCTATGGCGGAAGCCGGGCCTTCGCAAGCCCCTTTCCATGTTAAATGAACTGTGTGATACGATCGCTGTCAAACTAAAAGGCAAACGAAGTATTGGACCGCCAATCGCGGAGTCGCGAATGCGAGCGAGCGTAGGCGATTCAAGCGAAGGTATCTGTTAACTCAAGATCCAATCCTGAGGAAGATGACCGGACCACTGATTAATCCAGACTGACCAAGCGTCTTTATGGAACAAGAAATTTAAATTTCAAAGAGGTAGTAAAATACTTCGCGGAGGAGAAGGGGATCGCCACCCGTTCTCCTCTTTTTTTTTGGTTCCTTGCAGCTCTTTCGGCGTTGATTTAGCTCGAATAGATCCATAATTCCGTTATTTTCAGACCAACAGTTACACTATGAGTTCTTCCACAGTAAAATGGTCACTCTACATCAACTATTTTGTCTTCGCAATTTTATTGAACAGTGTAGGAATCGTCATTCTCAAATCCCAAAACGTCTATGGTGTTGACGAATTGCAGGCAAGTATTTTGGAGGCTTTCAAGGATCTTCCCATCGCTATTGTTTCATTTTTCATTGCTTCTTTCCTTCCCCGTATAGGATACAAGAAGGCTATGCTTGCTGCCCTCGCTATGGTGACTATGGCTTGTATCGTGATGTATTATGGAAATGCATTCTGGTCTGCCAAGTTTCTATTTGCCTGTGTAGGCGCCGCCTTTGCGCTTATTAAAGTGTCCGTTTATTCTACCATCGGTTTGATCTCTTCTAATGAAAAAGAACACAACTCCCTGATGAGTTCGATAGAAGGCGTTTTTATGTTTGGCATTGCCCTGGCCTATTTTCTCTTTCCGGCTTTTAACCAATCATCAGATCCCGATGCCTGGTTGAAAGTATACTGGTTGTTGGCATTGTTGTCGGCAGGATCTTTCATCTTACTCTATATGGCCGATTTCAAACAGGAGTATGAAATTCCCGGGGTTAATTTAGTTGATGATGCGAAACAAATGTTCGTGTTGCTGACAAGAATACTCGTATTAGTTTTTGTAATCAGCGCTTTTCTCTTTGTAATGATTGAACAAGGCATCATGACGTGGTTGCCTACATTTAACGAGCGCGTTTTGGCATTGCCAGAAAACATCAGCATCATGATGGCGAGTATTCTAGCGGTTTCTCTGGGTATTGGAAGACTCATTGCAGGTGTGCTGGCTCAGCGTTTCTCTTGGTTGTGGATATTGTTCTTTTGTCTTTTGGCCTCCATGGCCCTCGTAGTATTTGTGTTGCCTTACGCTGTTAATGCACAGGTGGGAGAAATTGCCAAGTTTACCGATATCCCGTTGGTAGGCTTTGCATTCCCGGTCGTTGGATTGTTCATTGCGCCCATCTATCCGTTGTTAAACAGCGCCGTATTGAGTGCGTTGCCCAAAAAGCTGCACAGCCCGATGACCGGTCTAATCGTGATATTCTCAGCCATTGGCGGAACCCTCGGGTCGAGATTTATAGGATATCTCTTCAAGAATATTGGTGCTGAATCCGCATTTTTTTACACCTTGATACCAATGGGTTTGTTGATGGTAAGTCTTTTTATTCTTCGAAGCCTGACTTCCCAGGAAAAACGAAATAGTTAAAGCAAGTGCCGCTCGGCACCATTATGTGACATACATGACCTCTTTTACTGCGGCGATCACCTTACCCGG
>JBFKOL010000365.1:0-4145 GCA_041628815.1 Saprospiraceae bacterium
CTTTAGGTCCATCTCGATTGGAATTGTGAGAATGTTAAATATGAATTTGGAAGGTATATGAATTTATTGAATATTAAAAGTACCCTTTTCAACGACAACAATTCATTAACATAATCCAATGTTCCTGCTCTTTGAACCTATATGCAGACGATTATAGGTGAAATATTGCTATTGGCTTTGAGATGTTGGACCGTCGAAGTCGGCACAGAATCGATTGGATAACACTAATTTATTTTTGAAAAGCACTTTTTTACCAGCACACAACCTGTTACCTGTGTGAATCCAGGTACCGAAGAATATTATTGAAAATGTCCGTCAAAATGTCGTCATAACTTCTTCGTTCAAACTTCTTACCGGTCAGTGTTTCATACAGCTGGATATAGCGTTCAGAGATTTCACTAACCAACGTATTGGTCATCTGCGGCATTTCCTGTCCTTCCAGTCCGCGGAAGCCTTCCGTCATCAACCATTCGCGAACAAATTCCTTGGAAAGCTGCTCTTGTGGTAAACCCTTTTTCTGGCGGTCTTGGAAGCCGTCAAGATAGAAATACCTCGAACTATCCGGGGTATGGATTTCATCCATCAGCACGATTTCCCCATTGTGCCTTCCAAACTCGTATTTGGTGTCGACTAGAATCAGTCCGCGATCCTTGGCCATCTGTTGACCTCTTTCAAACAATTTTCTTGTATAGTGCTCAAGCTTATCTAGCGTGTCTTCATCGACGATCTCCTTTTTGAGGATTTCATTTCTGCTAATGTCTTCATCATGTCCTTCGGCAGCTTTTGTGGCAGGTGTAATAATGGGTTTTGAAAAAGGATCATTTTCATGCATTCCTTCGGGCATGGAAACACCACATAACGACCTTTTACCAGAACGGTAGGTGCGCCAGGCATGTCCGGCCAGGTAACCGCGGATCACCATTTCCAGCGGGATGGGTTCGCACTTGACGCCGATGCTTACATTGGGGTCCGGGGAGGCACGCAACCAGTTTGGAACAAGATCGCTGGTTTCCGTTAGAAAATAGCGGGCCAATTGGTTAAGAACCTGACCTTTAAAGGGAATAGCTCTGGGTAAAATGTGGTCAAAAGCCGAAATGCGGTCTGTAGCTACAACGATGAAGTGGTCATCAACTTCATAGACATCGCGTACCTTTCCGCGATAAAATCGATGCAGTCCTTTGAAGTGAAATTGGGTTTCGGTGATAGCCACGCCGGACTACATATTTCGTATGGAATTCCTGTCGACCAGGATTTCTTTGAGCTCCTTCATGGCCTGGTATTCTGAGGGTAACATCTTCTTGATGCCTTCTTTGAAAGCAACAAAAGTGCCTTTTTCAATCCCGGGAATGGCCTCTTTGACAAGTTTTTTGACGATTTTAATATCGTGTTTTAATAAACCCCTGATGGAAGGTATGTTGTGCCAGTCTCCTTCTACTGCAATTAACTTAACATGCCCTTCTTCTCCTATAGGCACTTCAATAAAGTCGTTATCTTCCAATCTTTCATTGACTTTATTCATACAACATTCCGGCAGTTTCCACACATCAGGATCCTGGCTTAGGTCCGAGTTAACCAGAAAAATTTCAAGACCTTTTTCGTGAAACCTATAAACGACCAGTCTTGCAAGATTAAGAATGCTCATAAGTTACCAGATTGAACTGCAATATAAGTAACAAATAAAGAAATCTTAAATTTGTTCATCGACGATGCCAAAACAAACAAGTAGAGCGACTGCTTTTGATTCTTCTTCGCTCAGATCTTCCACCATTTCCATGACGCGTGCGTATTCATCCCCGTGTTCTTCGTATCGGCGGACGGCAAAAGTCTTACGCTCGTTCACAAAACCTGGCATCCACGGGGAAGGGTTGTGAAGATCTATAGAAACTTTACAAGACGATGAAGTGAAAGTTATTCCATTTTCCATGGTTATTTTACCCATACTGCCATGCCCGTCGCTGTTAACAAAGATGTTTCTGCCCTGTAGGTCAAAATCATAAATGTCCTCGTTGAGCCTAATGGCAACGCTTTTTTTGTTGGTACTGCGATAGGTGCGCACGGCATAGGCTACAATGGGTTCTTCATAGATGCTGTGAATCACTCCTTTTTCTGTCGTCGACCAGAGTCCTTCACTCGTTTCTGCTTTGCCACCTCTTGATAGTGTATCCGTTTCTGTCAAATTCCATGGTGACAATTCAGTTGAACGCAGAAAACCTGCAAATTCATCCAAGTCTGCCTTGAACGCGGATTTGGTTGCGCTGATCCCAAGGAAAAAGTGAAAGATGGAATATATCACGAAGCCGAGGGCAAAAGCTACCACGGCAAAGATGATGAGGTATCTTATCATGCTTGAAGAGGCTGTCGACCCAAGTGGTTTAGCCCAGGTACGATTTGAGACTGTTTTTGTTGACCGATTTTCTCAGCCGGCGTATGGCTCTTTCCTTGATTTGCCTCACGCGCTCCCTGGTGAGACCGTAAAGCTCACCGATTTCTTCAAGCGTCATCGACTTGCGGCCTTTCAACCCATAGTAAGCTGTAAGAACCTCCACTTCGCGTGGCGATAGCATAGAAAGACCGTATTTCACTTCGTCCTTCAGTGATTCCTCCATTAAGTGTTCATCCGGGCTGTCGACAAAATCGAAGTCTAAAAGGTCCAGCATGGTGGCATCGCCTTCATCCCCACCCACTGGGGCATCGAAGGAAAGGTGCCGGCTACCGCTTTGTTTCATTTTGGTAACATCCTTAGGTTTCATATCGAGAATTTCCGCGAGTTCTTCATCGGAAGGTTCTCTTTCGAATTCCTGGACAAAGGATACTACCGCCTCATTCACCTTGTTGTATGAGCCTACCTTGTTTAAGGGGAGCCGTACAATACGAGCATATTCTACGATGGATTGCAATATTGATTGTCTGATCCACCAGACTGCGTAAGAAATGAATTTGAAACCTTTGGTTTCGTCGAATCTCTTGGCGGCTTTCATAAGACCTACATTACCTTCATTGATCAAATCGCTCAATGATAGACCCTGGTTTTGATATTGTTTGGCCACCGAAACGACAAACCGGAGGTTAGACTTCGTTAATTTTTCCAGCGCCTGCTTGTCTCCGGCGCGAATTCTTCGCGCCAGATCTGCCTCTTCATCGGCAGTCAACAGTTCAATTTTGCTGATGTCGTTTAAGTACTTGTCAAGTGCAAGACTCTCACGGTTGGTGATCTTGTTTGTGATCTTTAACTGTCTCATAAAATCCTACCTGCTTTTTTTGGGAATGTTGGATCTTTGCACTTGATTTTTTGACAAAAATGTCTTATATCCATGCATTACCTATAATACAAGGATCGCGCCTAAAAAGTTTCTGCCACCAGAAAATATTTACAATTAACTTTCTTCTTTGGCTTTGTGAACGGGTTTGGGCAGTAGTGCTTTGCGCGATAATCTGAGCTTACCTGATCTGGGGTCGATACCGATCAACTTAACCTTTACAGGATCACCTTCCTTGAATACTTCTTCCACTTTGTTGATTCTGGAGTGCGAAATTTCCGATACATGGAGCAATCCGCTCTTACCCATGAAATCGACAAAAACCCCATAAGGCATGACGCTGGCCACCTTTGCATCGTATACATCCCCAACCTTGGGTTTGTGTGCGATTCGGTCAATGATAGCTTTTGCTTGTTTAATGCCATTGGCATCTGAAGAGAAAATACTCACGACACCTGTTTCGTCTACTTCTTCGATATTGATGGTGGTACCTGTGTTGGCCTGCATTTCCTGGATTACCTTTCCTCCAGGGCCAATCACTGCACCGATGAATTCTTTATCAATCGTGAATTCGATCATGCGTGGCGCAAAGTCTTTCGGTTCCGGTCTGGGTTCGGCTATGGATTTAGCCATTTCGTCTAGGATATGCAACCGTCCTTCCCGGGCTTGCATCAATGCCTTTTCCAACAGTTCATAAGGCAGACCATCAATTTTTATGTCCATTTGACAGCCACAGATGCCATCTTTTGTTCCGGTTACTTTGAAGTCCATATCACCAAGAGCATCTTCGTCTCCCAAAATGTCGGAAAGAACAGCCGTTCGCTCTCCATCTGAAATCATTCCCATGGCTATACCCGAAACAGCTTTGCGAATCTGAATGCCGGCATC
>JBFKOL010000366.1:0-4100 GCA_041628815.1 Saprospiraceae bacterium
CGTTGCCGGGATAGCCTCCCAGTGGAGTCAACGCATCCGGGGCCAGGGCAATGAAATCGGCAAGACCAGCACGACGGCATACATCTTCAATATGTGGATTTAACCCTCGGTTCTCATGGACCACCACTATTCCGGGCAACTTTCCTTTTCTCCCTTTAGGTCGAGCAAGCAAACCACGTATGGTTCCTCCTCCTTTCGCTGAGATATATTCAATGTATTCGGTATCCAATCTTGGATCATTTGCTTTGACCTGCTGATTGTCGGAATAATTGGGTAAGAGATATTCCATCAGAGCAGGGACCGTCCATCCCCCTACCGCATAGAGCGAAAGCCTGTCGATAAATCCACGTCGGTCAATTTTGTTATGTGCATATTGATCGTATAAATCGAATGCACCCTGGTCCGGACGTAAACATTTTTTTTTGTTTGCCATAAAAAATTATTGATTGTTCAAGATGATTGAAACTTTACATGGATAAGGTATGCCAAAAGCACGAATTCTACTAAAGAACTATGATTTCAAACCCAAAAATGCCCTATTGCTCTATCCATGAACACTGTTAAAATTCGATCATAACAGGACAACATTGGTCGAAACTTGACAATGCTGTGATCACGAACTTCTGACTCGAAACTCGTCCCACTTTCTGTGTTTAACTTGCCGACAGTTTCAAACTGTCGGCAAGTTGAGCTGAATTCGATCTGAACTTTTTGAATTGATGCAATCATGGATCTCCATAGAATCACAGGTTGATCCAATAGTTCAGTTTCAAGACGATGGCCCTGTTTTTTACACCCCATTGTTCCACAGCATAATTATCCGTATAGACTAGGAAAATGTCTGATAGTGGTTGAAATCTCCATTGAATACGACTGTTAATATTGAAGTTGTCGGTTTGTGTATTGTACTGAAGAAAGGTAGTCCAGAACAGATCCCGTGAAAAATTGATCTCCATTCTCGGTCCGATCAGCAAGAGAGTCTCTGAACCATACGGATCCGGAAAGTCCAGGTTATTTTGGACAAATGTCAACCCAAAGTTGCCCCAGGGTTCGCGGCGATAATTCATCGCCAGTGCAATCTGGCTGCGCGTACCGTTGTAAAATCCTCCATACTCTACGTTGGCTTCGTAAGACCATTTTTTTCTTTGGTCGCTGCGATAGGTGACTCCTGCAAATCCGAAATAATAGTTGTCCACGGGCAATGGGGCATCGTCTGTAAATGCAAAGGGATAAAGAAGACCTGCCGCCTCGTAATTCAAATTCAGACTGATACCGCTCGTATTGGTCATCAGTAATTCATATTCCATGGTCACCCTGTTGCCAATGAGATTCCAGTTGTCTTTTGTGTAATCCATGACGTTGCGGAGACTGATCGTATGAGAGATGATCCTGGGGTTTTTCTCGGCATAAAAAGTGTAGGAAAATCGGGTGAAAGAATGGTGAAAGCCAATTACGTATGTGGTGTCCTCAACGGCATCATAGTGATTGATCCTCGGAATGAATCCCATATCCGCAATGTAATTGTTACCCACTCCGGCCACATTGGTATAAAAACCGATGTTCCTGGAATTGTATCCGAACGCCGTATTATAAAAATAGTTATCATCGTTTATGCCATCGCTAAAAGAAAGGCCATAACCCCCAAATGCCTGCCATCGACCATCTGCTGTCCGGTAGTCGAATTCCATTCCCATTGTGCGATTGAAGTCAGATAAAGCCAATTCATCCCCGTTCAATCCTTGCCTGTTGTGGAAATATCCTTTGATGGTGGATCGTGCCAAAACACGTTGATGCAGGGCTACAGAAGTATAGTTTTGACCAGGTGCTGCCTCCTGCTCCTTGGTCTGTAAATTCATGGCTCCAATACGAAGATTGGGATTGGCATTTCCACTGAGCCTGGCACCATAGAGGATAGGAACGGTATTCCCATCCTCATCAAGACCCAGTCTTCTTGAAAAGAAAGGCCTCATAGGTGGAATCCCGAAATCAGAAAATATATCGGCATTTTCCAGGAAGAATAGCCGTTGCTCAGGAAACCGGATGTTGACGGTAGTGAGGTTTGTCACCTGCCTGTCCACTTCGACCTGGGAAAAATCGGGATTTATTGTGACATCCAGGTTGATATTAGAAGTAATGGCAATCTTTGCATCGCCTCCTACCTGTATGTTATGGTCTGCATTCTTGTCGGCCTCATAATCCTTAAATGTCGAGCCGAGGGCATAGGGTATGACCGATATATTGCTCTTGGACTTGGCGGGCAGCTTTTCGATTTGAAGAACACCTGTATACCCCAAATCCACGCTGTAAAATTCGCGTGGCACGGGTGCCCACGTATGGTAGCTATTCTCTCGGGCTACTCCGCGGACGTAATTGATGCCCCATGAGCGGTTTGGACCAAAACGCAATGTTTTGAAGGGTATGGCTATCTCGGCGGTCCAGTGGTCCTCGTATACTTTGGTCTCAACATACCACTTGTTATTCCAGGCGGTGTTGAACCCCGAGGTTCCGCCACCCCGCCTACCTGTCTGTCCGGATACAAGGGATTCAAACTGGACACCGGAGGGGTTTGTGGCAAAATTGAATCCATACGATCTTTCGTTGACCGGGTCAATTACAAAGGCGAATGTATCACCATCCCAAAACCGGTCTCCATCGCGCTTCAACGATTGCACGAGGTATGGCCCGGGACCGTGACAGATTGCTGCCACATAGAGAAACTGGTCATCATAAGTAACTCTGACCAAAGTTTTGTAGTCCTCAGCAGCCTTTTGTTGGTCTATTGGATAGGTCATCCAGAAGTCAGTGACTGGTATGGTTTCCTTCCAGATATTTTCATCAATTATTCCATCGAGACGAATTTCTTCTTCAGTCTGGTATATATGGTGAATGTAATTTTCCTGGATTTCTCTGCGTGCTTGTTGTGCCTCAATATTTGAATAAGGATAAAGACTTGAGAACAGCAAGACGATCAGGACGATTATCTCAAAAACGTTCTTTCCCTTAAACCTATTTAAATTTCCCTCCCAATTCAACATACCTGAATTGATTATCAAAATAGTGCAATTATTCATTAAGAAACACCAAAACTCCTTCTTTCATGACCATAGTAATGTTGCGTAGGCTGGACATGTCAGTAAGGGGATTACCGCGGACAGCTATCAGATCGGCCGCAAGCCCTTTTTCTATTTTACCCGTAATATGTCCAAGGCCCAACACACCTGCATTACCGCTAGTCACCGTCTTCAATACTTCCAGAGCTGGCATGCCATACGCTTCCATAAGCTCGAGCTCCCTGACATTTTCTCCGTGAGGAAAAACACCTGAATCACCCCCTGCAACTATGGTCACACCCGATTCGAGGGCAGCCGAGAACGATGACTTTTTGGTGACTATTCTTTTCGGTTCTGTACCGGAGCCTTTGCTCCATCCCCGGTATTGTTCGATGGCTTCTGCTGCTGCAAGGGTAGGACAATAGGCCACGCCGAGCTCCTTCATAAGTTCAAAAATTTCTCGAGTTCCTTCATCGCCATGTTCAATCGTACTTACACCAGCCCTGGCGGCCCGCCGCATGCCTTCCTGAGTGGTTGCATGGGCCACTACTTCCCTGCCGCTGCTCCTCGCCGTCCTAACGACGAGCGCGATTTCCTCTTCTGAATAAGTAGGCATAGCTTGCCCTGCTGCACCCCACCTATAGTCCGCATAGATCTTGATTACATCAACACCGCCACCTATTTGCCGCCTTACCTCCCGGATCAAAGCATCATGACCATCGGCTTCTATGGCTCCCAACGGCACATGGACATGCTCGGCAAATCCTTTTGGACCGTAAGAACCCGTCGCCACTATGGCTGGTCCCGCTACAAGCATCCTCGGACCTCTTATAATTCCTTTATCGATGGCTTGCTTGACACCTACATCAGCGAAACCAGCACCCTCACTTCCCAGATCCCGCACAGTAGTAAATCCGGCTAACAATGTTGCCTCGGCATGGGTGGCAGCTCTGATGGACCGCTCAGCCAGGGACTCCTTCAGCACTTGATCATTCCACGATACTTCATCATAGGGGTGCAACAATAGATGGGCATGTCCTTCAATCATTC
>JBFKOL010000367.1:0-4098 GCA_041628815.1 Saprospiraceae bacterium
GGAGTCAGACCTTTCCGGCCGATTTATTTTTTCTGTGGTGCCGGGAGATTTTAGAATTGAAGCCAGTTATATAGGTTATGAAACTTATGTGTCTTCAGACATGGACGTTTTGCCCGGAAGGGATACCATGGTCACTCTAGAAATGCAGCCGTCTTACATACAGACAGACCAGGTCGTCATAACAGCTTCACGGAAGTCACAAACATTGGTTTCCGCACCAGTAAGTGTGGCTGTCGTCCGTTCTGCAGAACTCGAAGCACAAAATACCTCCACCTTTGATGAAGCGTTTAACAATGTGACTGGCGTCAATGTCACGCGGTCCAGCAGGGCCAATATCCAGGCACTTTCCATTCGCGGGGCTTCCGAAGTTGCCGGTGGTGGTACGGGCAACAGGGTCCTCTTGCTCATCGATGGGCGACCGGCGCTCAGCCCGGATTCAGGCGGGGCCCTTTGGAATCTTGTACCCGTGAATTCTATCGATCGGATTGAAGTCGTCAAAGGCGCCTACTCCTCATTGTTCGGTTCCAGCGCCATGGGTGGTGTGATCAACGTCATCACGCGGGAACCCACGCAGAAATACATGACCCGGGTCAACCTCCGGTATGGCTTTTACCAGAAAGCGCCTTCGTTCACAGAATTTGACCGGTACAATGATTATAACGCCATCGAGATCAGCCACAGCAATAAACTGGCAAACGGGGGATATCTCCTGGACTTTTCCAGAAAATCCGATGATGGCCATCGCGAAAAATCAGGATTCGACCTCTATAATTTCTATGGCAAATACACCCACAGGTTCAGCCCGACCAAGACCCTCAAAGTGTCAGGAAATGTCAATGACATCCATAATGATACACCTGCCACATGGATCAGCAGGCGCTATGCGTATTCCGTGGCACCACACAGGATGGACGACTTTCAGAAAAAACGTGAATACAATGCGGATATCAATTATTCAGTCATTCGCAGCGACAACCTCAAATATTTTTCAAGGGTCTATTATTATCAGAATGATTCCAGGTATTCTTTTAATGACAACCCCGAAAACGATACAACAAATGTCAATATCGGGACCAGTCAGATCATCGATTCCTCCAGTATCAATGCCCAAAGATGGGGAAATGTGACCCAGGTGGATTTCAGTCTTAATGACAAGCATTACATGATCGGCGGCGTGGACTACAGCTTTGACAAGATCGTTGCCTTACCGGATACGGTGCTCTACGGGAGACACAAGGCCATGAATTTTGGTGTCTATTTTCAGGATGAGATCAATTTCAATGAAAAGTGGACAGCCACCGCGGGCATCCGTTACGACTATTACAATATCCTTGGTGAATTCGACGAGTCCAATCTTAGCCCCAAAATCGCAGTTGTCTTCAAACCTTCAAAAAAGCTCTCATTCAGAACCCTTTTTGCCCAGGCTTTCAGGAATCCCGCCATCGCCGAGCGCTTTATCAAATTCGAACAGGGTGGGGGACTGACCTTTCAGCCAAACCCTGACCTGAGATCTGAAAAGCTCAGGTTTTCCAGTGAATTCGGATCGCGATTCTCAATAGGCAAAAAGGCCCACTTCGATGTGGCGTACTTCTACAACTGGTATAACGACCTGATCTCTTTCCAGCAAATACCTAATCCCCGGGGACTCTTGCTCTACGAGGTCATCAATATCAATAAGGCCCTGCTCCAGGGATTCGAGATCAATGGCACATTCACGCCGGTAAAGAATATGACTTTGCGTCTGGCCTATACATATCTTGATGCCAGTGATAGATCTGATGGCCGGCTCAATGATGCTTTACCGTATAAGCGCAAACATACTTTCAACCTTTTCGGGACCTACCAGTATAAGAATTTTGGATTTCATATTAACAGCCGGTACAAGAGTGGTATTGAAGAAGTTTTTATTTATCCCGGCAGTGAACCCCAGGCGCACTTCCTGCTCAACGCACGGCTTGATGCACGCATCAGTGATGTTTATTCTGCTTTTATTGCAATTGATAATATTGGCAATGTTCATTATGAGGAGTTGGAACGCTACCGAATGCCGGGAAGAGCTTTTACCTTTGGAGCCCGGTTCACAATTGGAGGAGAAAATTAAATAGAAATAGATGGTCGATTATATACCTATTGTCACTACAATCGTTGCAGCAATATTTCTTTACCAGATCGGACGGCACTATCTTCAAAAGCGGCATGCGACCTACCTTATGTGGTGGACGATCGGCGTATTCACCTATGGTATGGGGACATTTACGGAAAGTCTCAATACCCTCTTTGGATGGTCCGCGATGAACACTAAAATATGGTATATCGCAGGTGCCTTGCTGGGAGGATTTCCACTGGCCCAGGGATCGGTCTATCTCTTCATGAAAAAGAAATGGGCCAACCTTCTGACAATTTTTTTCATGGGTGTGATTGCCATTGCATCGGTGTGTATACTCCTGACGCCTATTGTTTTGTCTGAGAACTTTGATCAAAAACTGTCAGGTTCAGTTTTTGAGTGGCAGTGGGTGCGGGCCTTTTCACCATTCATCAACCTGTATGCATTTATCTTCCTTGTCGGTGGTGCGTTCTTGTCTGCATGGAGGTATGCCAAATTGGGCAAGCGCCATACCCGTTTTTTGGGCAATATATTTATTGCCCTTGGTGGGTTGTTGCCTGGAATTGGCGGTGCGGCAACACGTTTTGGGCATGTCGAAGTGCTTTTTGTCACAGAGCTTATTGGGCTCCTGTTGATCTACACAGGATACCTGACCATGCGCAATGATTCCGAGATATCAATTTACAAATTACAGCGCAGCCTGGGCCGTTCGTCTGCACAATCGGCATAATGGAGCCTGTAGGACAAAGTAATTGGTGTATTTTTTGACAGGACATGGGTGAATTCTTTAATTTTACCTTTGAAAGAGATTTCATGCGCCCTTTATTCTGCATTTTAGCCTTCTTTATGATTGCCTCCTCTTGTTCCAGGGAACAGGATGGCACCACGGTCATTGGCGACTTTGAACTGGCTGGTGAATGGCAGCTCCAAACATTGTCAGCATCCACCCAGGCTTTGGGATTTCCCCAGTCATTCACTGATGAAAATGCTCAAGGTTCATTTCAATTCAATGCAGATCTGACCGGTGAAGTCGACTACAATGTAAAGTTGTTTGGATTCTCCTTTGCCAAGCACGTCGATTTTACCTACGAAAAAGCAATTCCGAATGTCTTCATCTATCATAGCGACGGTACCATCGATCAATGGGATCTCATGGAGTCGCGCGACGGCTACATTGATGCGGAATGGGATGTGGACATCAACGGCATCCCCGCGCGCCTGAAGGCGATCATTATTAAGTGACCCTGGTATATCTATTTGACAGTATTGCCTACCGACCTGGGGGATCCTTCGCGTTTGTATTAGTGCTTTTTTTAAGAACATAACAACAAATCTGGGTTTACATGGATTTGACTACGAGAAAAATGGAAATATTTTTTCCACCAAAACTTTGTGTGAAGTCATCTGGGAAATAAATAATAACATGAAGCATCTTGCAATAATTATTTTATTTTCCATTACAACGAACCTCCAATCAAATGCACAATCATTTCCAGATGCGGATCTTACATGGGTTCAAAATGATAGTTGTGTAGTAACAGGTGCAGAGGTATTTGTAAAAGTTGAAATCGATCCAGTCATAAAGCAATTTAGTAGGGCAGAATTTGAGGCATTTATGTACAACCTCATTTTAAAGCTCAATCTTGAGGAAGATCAAAACGGAATACTAAAACTGAAATTGTTATTTGCGAAAAACCAAAATCTTAGTGTAAGGGCTATTGGATATAAAGATATCAGTCTGAAAAAGAGCCAAATTGATACTTTGACAAATTCTTTGAACGCTATCCATCATATTATACAAGGCAAGCAAAGGCACATTGAAGTGCACTGCCAGGGCATTCTTTATATCCATATCATGAACGGCAAGATGCGCAAAATGAGCCATGTAAACTTTACATTTAATTAAGGTTCCCTTCCTGGTCAGCGGCTATCACAGTAATTAGTGTTTATAAGATTCTTCACAGAAGTAAAAATAATTGCCTGCGATTGTTTAC
>JBFKOL010000368.1:0-4061 GCA_041628815.1 Saprospiraceae bacterium
AGACGTGTTTCTAAGATGCGACGGCCCAGGGAAGGGTCGCGTTCATCAATAGGGTAGTAGAAATTTTTTATAAGAGCTGTGCCCAAAGGAAAGTCGAGGACGTGGTCTGTGGTATAAAGGGCAGAGGTTTCTTCCGGCATCCACACAAACCGCGCCTTTTCGGCATAATCTGAAAACAATGGTGTATTCAGATCGTAAGGCAAGACGCGGTCATTGGGTTTCAAATCAGACAACAGCCCGACGAAAAAATGGTATTCCGAAAGTTTTTCAAAAGGCTGTTCGGGAATGAGCACACCTTCAGGATTGAAAGTCTTGCATTGTTGGAATAATACAGAAACTCCAGGTATAAGAAACAACAGATAGATCCAGTTTGAACCACTCATGAATACAAATCTCACTTTCTCCGGTAAATTTAGCAACAGCCCCATACTTTCGAGGCCACCTATTGATTGCCTGCGAGCCATGCATTGTGCTCACTCGTATCAAATGGAGCCAGGGTGCAATCAAAAATGCTCAGATCGTGATCCAGGTTCCTGGCAATTTCCTCAGGGCCGGCTCCTTTGCCCGCATTGAGATTTACAAAGGATATATCACCATTGTTGTGAAAACATATACCTGTGGGTCTGCCTTCATCGTCGAGAATACCGGGTTTAAAGATGCCATCCGTCACGAGATCATAAGCTTTTCCATTCAATACTGTTGTAAACAGTTGACCGTATTCGGTTGTGCTATCAGGGGGCCCTGAGGTATCGGTGATTTGATTGTCATGGATATAAATATTGGTACAATATGGGTCAAATTCCTCCGACTTGTAAGGCACTCCGGTAAACAACCAGCTGTTGACAGCGATGCCCAGGGTTTTGTGCGACTTTATCGTATTGTTGTACATCTCTATATTCGAATGAGACATGATGATCATGCCCGATCCCGGGGGGATGGTGCTTACTACCATACCTTCTGGCGCAAAGTTCTCACCGTTGTTATTCTCCATGACATTGTCATAAAACTTGATTTTATCACCATTGGCCTGTGGAAGGTCGGGCATGTCAAATATGAGCATCCCACCTGCGTTGTTCTTAGCAATATTGTTGTAAACTTCGCCATTGATCGTATTTTCTATTTCCAGCCCGGCTACGTTGTTATGAACCACATTGTCACGGACGATTACGTTGCGGGATTGACCGACATAGATTCCTGCATCCATGGCGTAGGATGCCTCGCATTTTTCCATCAACACATTGGTGCTGCTCACCGGGTACAGACCATAGGCTCCATTGGTAGATTTCTTACCATCCGTCCAGGTCACCTCGAGATCACGCATGACGACATTCTGGCATTCGTGGACCTTGATGGCATCACCTTTTGAATCGGCCACCGTAAATCCTTCGAGGGTCAATCCTATGACATTCTTGATGAGAAGACCTTCTGCACCTTCTATCTGACCCTTGAAGGAAAGTACCGTTTTTCCCTTTCCTGCTCCTTTTATCGTGATATTGGGTGTGTCATTGAGTGAAAGGCCCCGTTTAAACTCAAAAGTACCTTCCGGAAGATAGATTTCATCGCCTTCCTTGGCTTCTATTAGGTGCCTTTGAAGTTCTTGACTCAGTCCATCGACGGCCAGTACAATCTGCGCGTCATCGGCTGTCTTGCACGCAGAAAAGAAAATGGCCAACACTAAAATGACACCGTGGTGTACTCTTGGAATAGATATTTGCATAATTCTATGATTCGGGTTAGAACGAATATACCAGTCTTCCGACAATTGTTCTTCCAATCTTAGGAAATCCAGGGAGTGCCCTGAATTCGTTATTGAACAAGTTAGTTGCAGAAGCTTCGAGGGTCAAACCATTGTCCAAGGTATAGCCAATCATGGCATCCACCAGTGACTTGGCATCTATCTTGCCAGGAAACGTTGACTGATTGGAAGTATATGCCTGGTCCCACTGGTACGATGCGCTTGCCTGCCATCCTTGTTCAGGTGTATACCCGATTCCCGTTCGGATCTTGTTCTGTGGGAAATTCAGGTCTCCTGCCATCCCTGTCGGGTTATTAAACCACGTATAGTTGGCAAAGGCGGTCAACACATCGGTGAAATAGTACCTCGTGTGCACTTCGAACCCCCAGTCGTCAGAGATGGCGTCGGGATCTCTTGTGGCATAACCGAAAGCAAGATGAGGAAAAGCCTGTGTAGGTACCTGCTGGGTTGGCACAATACCGTGAAAAGGCAATCCTGCCTGCTCGAGGGCTGCCAGGAACCCTTCACCTCCCTGTACATATGCACCGTTCAGTAACTGTCCCACCTGGGTGGCAATGGCACCAGCCGTGTTGCTGTCAAATCCCTGCCCAATGAGTACGTTCTGGATTTGAGGCTGAAAACTGGCCTGTACTTCATTGCCTAAATCTTCAGGCAGGTTGGTTAGCGTAATAATAGGGCTTACCTGCCCGAATCCTCCGCCAGCTGTTTTCCTGAAGTAATACACATCAAAACCAACGGCAAGTTTATCGAAGAACAACCCTTTGTATCCGAGCTCGTATGCAGTTAGCTTCGAGATGAGGACCGTGCTTATATCGTCAGGTAAGAGAGGATTTCCACTTAAATCGGTGCTGGCAAATGACGGACTGAATCCCAGGGGCAGCTGGCTGCTCAGCAGTTGGGAAAGGATCGGTACCAAAGCAGCCAGTGTGGGATCTGCCGCGCCAAGCTGCTCGATACCGGCAATCACAGAAGGAGTCACGGCCTGGTAGGCTGCCGCCAATGGAAATCCTTGACCGTAAAAGGTGCTTGGAACTCCAGGAATGATCCAGTTGATAACGGGCTCGTCACCGAAAGTCTGAGGCCTTATCCCCCCGAGGTTCCACACGTTAAAGACTGGAGTAGCCTGTAATGGGAGATCAAAATAGATGTCAGATGCAGGAATGGGGTTGGCAGCCCTGTTGTAACTGAGTCGTATGGAATGATGGCTGCTCGGTTTGTAGACGAGTGCTGCACGAGGTGAAAAAGTATTCTCATCCGTAAAATTATACCCGTCAAACCGACCTGCCAGAAAGAGGTCGACCTTATCGCCAAAACGAAGTTTGGCCTGCAAATAGGCACCGTGCAAAGTGTAATCATCGTTTACTTCATTGCGACCATAAACGTGGTTCTCACTATTGGCAGTTGCATGCCTGAAGTCAATGCCCGTCGTCCATTCCGAGTTCAGAAACCCGGGCAACGTGAAGTTGTATTGCACCTGAGCTTCAAAATGCGACCTTTCAAGCGGAACGATGAGTCCCGTTCGGTTGAGGTAAGCCGGTGCATCGTCGTCTCCGCCGTCATTCAGAATATAATAGGTCTGTGCGAATAGGCCCTTGTGATTGAGTCTGATTTGGCTCCAGTATTCATTGGAGGACACATAGCCTTCTCCGAGTTCGTTGTAAAAAATGGCGCTTCCTGCATTCCATCCTCCCGCACCTACGATCTGCGTATCGTCGGTAGGACGGAAATGTAATTGACCGTTTACTGCAGCTGCCCACCATTCTTTATCCTGTACCTGTCCTGCAGTAAAAAGTTCCGGCCCCGGTATTTGTGGATCGATATAGCCTCCTTCAGTTACGGTTCCTCTCCTGATCACGGGGATAAAATTGGTAAGGACCTGTGCATCCAAGGGGTCAGAAGGGTCAAGTGTGAAATCATTACCGCGGCCGTAGCGAGCATTGATCTTATAGCCAAATCGTGCGTTGTCACTGTGACCTGCATAACGTATGGCAGCCTTCATAGTGCTGCGTTCGCCTCCGACTAACTCAATTGTCGTGCCCGGGTGACGAAACGGATCCTTGGAAATAAAGTGTACAACACCCGATGTGACGTCCGGACCATACAATGCCGATCCCGGCCCCAGTACCACCTCTATGCGTTCAACGTCAATGTTGTTGATCGGAGAGTTTTGAGAATCAAATAGTTCAAGTCCCGGTGTTATAAGTGAGCGATAATCCAGCATAGGAAATACGTCCGTGGCAAAAACACCGCTGCTCCCTCTCAACGCAAGGTTAATGCGCTGTCCCGTCTGCTGTTGAAGTTCAAC
>JBFKOL010000369.1:0-4042 GCA_041628815.1 Saprospiraceae bacterium
GAAGCTCAATCCCAAAGGCAAAGGACTGTCCGAAGCTGCCGAAGTCCCGGAGGGATATACGACTGTTTCCCAACCGTTTATGCCTACTGCCGAGGTAAATGTCAATAAACATAGTACTACAAGGGTGAGAATGGCAAAGCCAAAACCGATAAGAATGTTTCTTTGTGGATTGATGGTCTCTTCAGCTACATTGGCCACCCCTTCTATGGCGAGAAAAAACCATATGGCAAAGGGTAAAGCGGCAAAGGCACCTGCCCATCCATTCGGTAACGGATTTGAATGGAGATTGGAAAAATTAAATGACGGCAAGGCAGCAGAGGCGAACAACAGCAATCCCCCTATTGCTACCACAGTCACAAACAATTCGAATATGGCTGCCGTTTTAACACCGTATATGTTGATGCCGGTAAAGACAAAATAGGCAAGGATGGCAATGGCCAGTACCGGTAAAGACGGGATCAGAAGGTTCAGGTAGGCTCCGATGGCAAAAGCAATTGCGGGAGGAGCAAAAATGAACTCGATAATCTGGGCTATACCACCTAATACACCCCATTGCCTGCCCAGAGCCTTGAGGGCATAGTCAAAGGCACCTCCTGCCCGTGGAATAGCACATGCCAGCTCGGTATAGCTGAATGTAAAACAAAGGTACATTACGACGACAAACAACGTGGCGACAGCCAACCCATAAGTGCCTCCCTTGTCAAGTCCCAGGTTCCAGCCAAAATACATGCCGGAAATTACGTAACCCACTCCGAGTCCCCACAACATCAGTGGACCCAGTGTTCTCTTTAATTGCTGTTCAGCCATGAAATAACATAGTTAAATTTAGTCTTCGTGACTCTTTCATAAAGATCAATATAAGGATACTTTATCAAGACCTCACTGCTTCCCTAAGCGTCTCGGTCATGCCTGATATAATGATGCCTTCAGCAAACTCCAAAACAACGCTGACGAGATCATGCTCTAAGGAAAGATTCATTCCCCAAAATTGATCCCGCCCCAATATCTCGACAATAACAGATCGCAGACTCCTGCTTCCGCTTTGATAACTATGCCAGATTTCGGTAAAGAAATTCAATGTCTCAGGGGAGTCCTGAATTTGAAACCGAATTCCCTTGTATTCGCCTGAATAGAATACCAAAAGCGCCGTAAACGAAAGGCACATCAACCTGGGCATAATGCCTTTTTCTTTTGAATAGTCCAAAATGGTAGGTAATAGACGCATTCTGGCCTTAGGCACAGAATTAAGCGAAATGGTCATCAGCTTGTGCTCAATAAAAGGATTTCGAAACCTGTCAAGAACCTCTCCAGCATAGGTAACCAACATGTCATGGTCGAGATCCAAGGAAGGAATGATTTCATCGTAAACAAGCCGTTCCACGAACGTATTTAGCAATGGATCACCCATGACATCTCCCACGGTTCGAACACCGGATAAAAGACCCACCGGAACCATGGACGTATGCGCACCATTCAGGATGAGGATTTTCCTTTTCCTGTACATAGCGATGTCGTTGGTGAAGACGACATTCAAGCCCGCATCTGGTAATGGTAACTCCTTCTTTAAACCGTCAGGCCCGTCTATAACCCAAATATGGTAGGGTTCGGCCGTGGTGGTCAATTCATCTCTAAATGGCAGTTTATCTACACGAGGATCGCCGGGATTCGGTTTGCCAGGAATGATCTGGTCTACGAGCGTGTTACAAAAATCACACGATTGGTCCACCCATGAAACAAAACTTTTTGGCAGAGCCCAATCATCGGAAATACGTATCACATACGCTTTGAGTTGACGGCCATTGTCGGGCAACAACTCGCAGGGCAAGATGATGCAGCCTCGGGCCGCGTCACCTTGAAAATGTTTAAACCGTTCATAGAGCCATCTCGTCAACTTTGCAGGGAACTCAACAGGACAGGTATCTTTCTCATAAGGCTCAGCCACATACCGTATACCTGCCTCCGTCGTATTGGAAATTACGAACCTGATTTCAGGTCGGCACGCAGTAGCCAGGAAGCCGGTCCAGTCTCGATAAGGGTTAATGATTTCTGCAAGGGTGGTGATCAACTGGTGCCGATCAATAACTTCTCCATTTTCAATGCCGGAAGTGATCACATAATACAGTCCATCCTGCTCTCTCAACTTATTGTAATCCCCGGATGAGGTAGGTTTAACCACCAAAATGTCCGTGGATAAGAATTCGGCTTCATTCATTTCATGAAACATGCGGCCGACAAATCCCCGGAGGAAATTCCCGGCACCAAACTGAAGTACTCTTTTGGGGCGATGACGACGGATATTGGCGTTGGCGGCATTCAAAGAAAGCTTAACCATCATGCCTTTTATTCATTTGATTAGGTATTCAAGGTAATAAATCCGCCATCGATAGGAACATTGGATCCAGTAATAAAAGAAGCTTTATCCGAGCATAAATATAGCGCCAGATACGCTATTTCTTCCGGGGTGCCCATTCTTCCAATGGGTTGCGTGGCAGCCAGTTTTGCGTACATTTCAGATTCACGGCCTGGATAGTTCTTTGCCAGGTAATCATCCACGAAAGGGGTATGGACTCTTGCCGGGGCGATACAATTGCATCTGATATTGTACGAAAGATAATCCCTGGCTGTCGTAAAAGTCATGGTCAACACTGCTCCTTTGCTCATAGAATACCCAAAGCGGTCCGGCAAACCTATCGTCGACGCTATAGAGGCAAGGTTGAGCAAGACTCCCGAACGCTGTTTTTTCATCGGCCCTATGGCGGCAAACATGGTGTTGTAGACGCCCTTGACATTAACCCTGTAAATGCGGTCGAGGTCTTCAGGGGTGGTCTGGTCGAGTCTACCTATCTGTGAGATGCCTGCATTGGCCACAGCTATATCTAAACTGCGATGCTTCTTAACAATTTCATCGACCGCTTCAATCACGGCTTGCTGGTCACAGACATCAACGTGATAGAATTCTGCATGCAACCCGGAATCCCGTATCGACATGGCAAGACTTTCGCCTTTGCCCTTATCGAGATCAAGAACCTGGACCCGTGCGCCGGCCATTGAAAATACCCGGCAAAGTTGTTCACCGATACCGCTTGCTCCTCCTGTTATCAAGGCTACCTTCTCCGTGAGATCAAAGGGATTGTCCATATAGAAGTTTTACAATAAATATAGGCAAGGCTCTTTTGAAGGATGTATCTGCACACTATTTTTCAGGAAAATGATCGTTGAAAATATGTCGAAGTCTTTTCTCAGGCATCGAGGACATGTGTCCAATCGACCCTTCTTTACGCATAGGACTAGCCGTGCAATTACAGCTTTCGCCCCTTCCCTAATTAAGCCAATGTCACCTGCCTAAGAATTGCTGAAAAGTTGACGAATTAAGTATCTTGACATCTCATTAGACCATGATTAGATGTTTTCAAGATTCCTATCAACTGCTTTTTTCCTGTTAACATTCCTGTTGTATTCTGTCCTCACCGCCCAAACCGACGGATGGATAGATCTTCTGGCTTCAGAAAAACTTGATGACCATTGGGTAAAGCTCAACGGAGAAGCCTCCTATTCGCTCGTTGATGGTATGGTCACGGGACAGGCGACTTACGGCACTCCCAATACTTTTCTCGCGACGAAAAAGACATACGGCGACTTTATTCTTGAACTGGAAGTTTATGATGACCCCAGGTTGAACAGTGGCATTCAGATACGTTCTCAAAGCCGGAAGGATTATCTCAATGGTAGGGTTCACGGCTACCAGGTGGAGATCGATCCCAGCCCGAGGGCCTACAGCGGCGGTATTTATGACGAGGCACGCAGGGGGTGGCTGGTGACCCTTGCAGACAATGAAAAAGGCCGCCAGGCATTCATCAATGGAGAATGGAATAAGTACCGCATCGAAGCTATTGGCCACCAGATCCGGGTATGGGTCAATGGCATCAATACAGCCAACCTTGTCGACGATATGGATTCGGTAGGGTTCATCGCCCTTCAAGTCCACAGCATAGGTGACAGATCTTTGGAGGGAGCACTGGTGAAATGGAGAAATATCAGGATA
>JBFKOL010000370.1:0-4026 GCA_041628815.1 Saprospiraceae bacterium
AAAGTGATTGTATTGGGGGACGAGGCTTTTATTATTCCCGATGAAGACCTGGAACGCATGTGAACTCGTCACAAATTCAACTCCGAAGCTGATATTGGCTTCTGGACCATCGGTGTTATGGGAGGTAACCGGGATATCGACGTTGGCTATGATGGCCACGGAGTCACCGGTTTTTATCCTTCCAAGGGTTGAAATCGAGAAGTGATTGTTTTCCCTTTTCGCGATGGCATTATTGCTGTCATCGAGGAATGCATCGACAAAATTGAAATGGGTAAGATTGCCTGACACCTGCCACGATAAGCGGTCGCTGAATTTTCGTGCCAGCATCAACTGGTGGAAATAAGACCAACGATCCCCTCCTTTGCGGTATATCGTTTTCTCGATAGCCCGTGTATCAACAGCGGCATTGACCATATAAGTAATGCTAAGCGGTTTTGCCCCACTGCGGCTTTGTTGAAGTATGGCGTATTTCGCATGAAAATCCCATAATAAATTGTCCTTGCTGAATCCGAGACCCAACTGCAGTTTCGATACTGGGACGTAATTAAATCCCATTCGAAAGTTAGAAGGGGCAAAAAGGCCCCAGAAATCATCGTATCCTTTGTCCCATGTGCCAAACCTGTGTTGAATGTCAAATTCAAAAGTACCCTTAAACGGCACAACTACGGTTTGGTTGTCGATGACCCAAATGCTTTCAAACATATTGCGGACAGGCCTGTCCGGTGGTGCATCATCCTGGGCGTGGGTCGCGACGACACTGCCTACAAGCAGTAGACATATCCCTGTTATTCTTATCAAGGTGACTATTGATTTCATATTCATTGCTTGCTTAGTTATTCAATGCGCCTTGCTGCATCCACCCGAGGACCAGTTCTATCAAATCTTCATTTCTTCCGGTGGGAGGCATGATATCCCTGTCTCCATCACCGGTCAACCATAGATAAAATTCACTGGCTGTAGGGTTGTCGGTGTCCACATAACCGCCACTGACGAGCGAATTGTATGCATTGGCAGGTGTCAGGTTTGGCGGTACAGCACCTGAGGCATGACAAATGCTCAAATTGCAACTCGTCACAAAAATGGGTACAATCTCATTCGAGAAGCTGATCGTATCGACAGGATCGATGATGATCGGCTCCGGCTCAAACTGATCCGAGTAACATCCGGTGTAATAAAGAGCCGACAAAAGGAGACACATGGCAATAAACAGTCTGATGGGTAGTTTCATAACTTCACTGTAGATTTTGACAGGATTCGAGTTCGAAGATATACTTGTGAATTCCACGGGCAGATGATCCAGGTCAGTGCCAATTAAGAGAATTATCATTCTTTGGTTTTACAGATAATTTCATATTTAGCGCATGCCAGTAAAATTTCATTGAATATTATAAAATCGCAAAGAGATGTAAGATTTTCGTTTTGTTTTTATTGAAAACGGACTTCGAATCTTTGCTCAGTATAGTACATTCACCTCATCATCAAACACTATGGGCATTACACTACGAAAAATTGGACAGGTGTTTTTTTTCCTTATGCTGATTTTATTGCTAAGCTCCCTTTTGTCTTCATTGATGCAGGCCTACACTTCGATTGACAGGACCACTCTCGCGATCACCTCCCCCCTCATGATCCTAAGTGCCTTTCTTCTGATTTTTTCCGAATTCAGAGCTATAATAGATCAGAGAAACATCTTGCTTGGATCGCTTTTATTATGGACACTTGCCAGCTTATTTGGAATTCTGAACCATGAAGGATGGTTAACAGCCGGTAATGTGCTGACTGAAAATTATCCATCCTTGAAACCTTTTCATCTGACAGACGAGGCCTGGTATTGGAGTTTGGTATATACCGTATCGCTTAGTGCGGCAATGAACATCTATCGTTCTTTCTTTGAAAAGCACAGGATGCTGTCCGCATTGAGTATGGTGGGAATGATGTGTTGTACGGGCGGTCTGGTTTTTCACGTGTATACCACTCAGAATGGTTTCATATATATCAAAAAAGGTGACGCCATCGACACCGCTTATATATCGGAAAGCGATAACACAGCCGCACGAAGCATAAAGGTGTCCTATACCATAGAAATGAACGACATTTCATCATCTCGCCTCCAGCCCGGTGATTTGAGAATAGCTGTCTCTGAAATTTCCGGAGATACGCCGGCCAATCCCCATCACTCAGGCATCCAGGAACCTTCCGGTCAGTCAGAAATAATGAAAATGTTTCCTCTACAAAAGGATAAGATATACACGTTGCCGAAATCAGGACTCTATTTCAGGTTGAATGAATTTTATCCCGATTTCGGATTTGCTTATGACTACCCGAAGGTGATCGACACGATTCCTCCACGTGATCCGGGCATTATGCTTGAGTTGGAAATTGGCAATGAAACAGCCCAGTTGCAACTACGTACTTTAAAACATCCCGTACTGCAGGATCCTCACTTCCCTTCTTCTTTCGAATTTTACTGGGAGACACCGGATGAACTTTTAAAAAATAGGGAATCTGCAAAGTACTTATCCTCTGTTGATAGAATTGTTTTCATCGGCACCACTCAACAAGTGTACTTTATCAATGATCAAGCGTACAGCAGTGAAGTGCTGGTCAGGAACGAGAACTATACCTCTCCCTCGCCGGATTCAATAAGCTTCGTATACCAGTTCATTTTCCCAGACGGCAAATACATATCATCCCAAACTACTTCTTTAAGTGACTTAATGAACAACCCCGTGGCCAAAATTGAAGCCTGGGGAGACAACTGGAACCGGTCGGACATTGCCTATTTATACCAGAGTCCTGGCGGCCGATCCGGTTTCTATGATTATCCTGGTGAGGGACGGCGCCTTACTTTGGTTGAGGATGAAAGATCGATTGCGCAATTTTCTGGCAATTGGACGATCACAGGCAACAATAAGAATGAATCTAAGACCCACTCCTTTAGGAATGGTCATTGGTACATAATAAAGGGTACTATCCTACGTCCCTTAAAATGGCTGCCTGATGAGCAAATCCTGGTTGCTGGCTATCACAGACTGACAGGTATTACCATCGTCCTACTAGGCGTAGTATTGATATTCCCCTGGCTGTTGAGCGTATTATTTAGGTCGTGAAAATAGAATGAACTGTTAAAGGAAAAAATACAAAGTTCATTGATCTGAAAATATTTTACAGCACAACACCTTCCATCTTCGATATAAAAGTGTCTAACGTCCGTCTATCCTTTCACAAAAAACAGGTTCATCACATGTTACTTTTATGCTAAAAGCAGTCTCAATAGAAACCATTTAAATTGAAAACATGTCTGGGATGTCCAAAGGGATGTCCCTTTTTCTTTTTAAACCATGAACATCATCGCTATTGATCAAGGCAGTCAATATTTCAAATCACAGCTCAATCAGAACAATTCTTACGCTATCGTGATATCCTTATTGAGGTAGATGTCCTGGATGGCATTCAATAATTCAACTCCCTCGTCCATGCGTTTCTGGAATGCTTTTCTCCCTGATATCAGGCCCATACCCCCGGCGCGCTTGTTGATCACTGCCGTGCGTATAGCCTGTGCCAGGTCGTTTTCACCTGAAGCACCACCTGAATTGATCAGTCCCGCCCTGCCCATATAACAGTTGGCCAACTGGTATCTCGTTAAATCTATGGGGTGATCCGAGCTGAGTTTGGCATATACATCCTTATGGGTCTTTCCGAATTTTATGGCATTGAAGCCTCCGTTATTTTCGGGTTGCTTCTGCTTGACAATGTCGGCCTCGATCGTCGATGCAAGATGGTTCGCTTGTCCGGTGAGGTCCGCAGCCACGTGATAATCCTTATCCGCTTTAAATGCAGGATTTCGTAGATAGGCCCATAATACGGTCACCATGCCCAACTCATGCGCATATTGAAACGCTTCTGACACTTCCTGGATCTGCCGGTTGCTGTGTTCAGATCCGAAATAAATGGTTGCTCCAACAGCCACGGCTCCCATATTGAAAGCCTGGTCGATGCTGCCAAACATGATCTGATCGTATTTAT
>JBFKOL010000371.1:0-4022 GCA_041628815.1 Saprospiraceae bacterium
AGCATCCGGATGGTTTTTTTCATTTCTGACATGAAATACGGTGCCAGGCCACTGTAGTTTTCACTGCGTTTGAACCTACTCATATCCATTGACACTGCTTTGTAGGTTTCGAAAGCCTCAGCGTCGAGGGAGCCGTTGCGATACATCTGCCGCAAAACGATGTTTCTTCTTTGAAGCGCCCTTTCAGCATTGCGAACCGGATTGAAATAATAGGGGTTCTTCAACATGCCGATGAGGACTGCTGCTTCATCCACGCTGAGTTGGCTTTGATCTTTCCCAAAATATACGTTGGCAGCAGCACCAACACCATTGGCATTGTATATAAAATCAAATTTGTTCAAAAACATGGCGATGATCTCCTCTTTGGTATAACGCCGTTCAAATTCTACGGCTATCACCCACTCTTTCATTTTCTGCCAAACACGCACAAAGGGATTCCTCGATCTCGAGGGTGTAAAGAACTGTTTCGCCAATTGCTGGGTAATCGTACTGGCTCCTCCCCTGCGGCCAAGAAAAGCGAAGGCTCGCGCAGTGCCACTGGCATCAATGCCACTGTGGGTAAAAAATCGATGATCTTCGGTAGCGATGAGTGCATCAACGAGATTTGGTGAAAGATCTCTAAAAGTTACCCACTGGCGATTTTTACTAAAATAGCGATCGATTTCAACACCATCAGACGAATAGACTATAGTGGAAACCTCGAATTCAGGGTTCTCAAGTTCTTCCGTATCTGGCATCTTTGTCCTTGCCACATAGGCAAATAAGGCCCCCATGAGCACAAAGCCAGCAACAACCAAAACCCACATAAGCAAAAAAATCCGCTTGAAGGAGCGTTTGTTTATATGATCCTGATCCATGATATATCAAACCCATCTGAAAGCTGTCATAGTATGCCTAAAACACATAATTATTTCAGCATATCCCGAACAACGTGTAGACTTTTCTTGATATTGACAGCCTGTATATCACAGTCGTAGCGGCAGGACCCGATGCTATCGATAAGAGAAAGAAGAAGTTTTTGATCCTTGTTCTTTTTATCGCGGCGCATGACTTCTATAACTTTGTCTTCATCTACTTGAAGGCCGTGATGTACATCGTCAAAAACTCGAGAAAGGAAATTTATGATCGCTTCAAAATCCCGTGTGCCCAACAATCCTTTTTGAGTACTCAAATGCGCTTCACACATCATTCCTAAGGCGATGGCCTCACCGTGGAGTAAAGGGCTGTGCGTTTCCATGGCAAGGGTTTCCAGTGCATGACCGATGCTGTGCCCAAAGTTGAGAATTTTACGTTGGCCTGACTCATAGGGGTCTTTCTCTACAATGTTCTTTTTAACATGGATAGATGCCACTATTTCTGTTTCCCAGGGGGTAGTACTCCAATCCCTCCCTATCAGCCGATGCCATATTTTACGGTCGGCAATCAATGCGTGCTTGATGATTTCGGCAAATCCCGATCGCAATTCTCTTATGGGGAGCGTAGCGAGGAATACTGGATCCACGAAAATGGCCTTTGGATCTCTAAATAACCCAATGAGATTTTTAAGGCCGTTAAAATCGATGCCCAACTTGCCACCTATGGAGGCATCCACCTGTGAAAGTAATGTCGTCGGTACCTGCACAAAGTGAATTCCTCTCATGTACGTCGATGCGCAAAATCCACCCATATCACCGATAACGCCTCCACCGAGGTTGATAAGCAGGCTGTGCCTATCGAAACCCCTTTCAACCATGCGAGACCAAATATTCCGGCAGGTATCGATCTGTTTATTTAGCTCACCGCTTTTAATCCGGATGATCACCGGATCTCGAATAACACTGCTTAGCATGGGTAAACAGTGGTGTTCTGTGTTCTCATCGATTAACAGTCCTTTACGGGTATAGTCCCCGGAATCGATAAACTTCATCATTGATTCACGGGAAGACCCAACTACAATTTGATAAGACGGTAGGCTAATGACATGCATCTTGAACATTATTGATTCACCGGTTCCAGGCTCCAGGCTTTCGGCCGTGCGGCAAATAGTTTTTTGGTCTTGTCCCAGGTCTCTTTAAACAGGGCTGAGTCCCTGTATACTTCGAGGTGCTTTTCATCTGTCCATAGACTAAGGGTAAAAAACGTCTCAGCATCTTTTCTGTCTCTAAGCAACTGGAGAGACTCACATCCATCGAAAGAAAGTATTTTGTCTTGTACCTGGTCAAATAGTCGCCGGAAGTCCTCTACGGCATCCTTTCTGAATTCCATCTTTACGATTCTGGTGATCATGGTTCAGTAAAAATTTATTTGGATGGTCTCGTTCTTGTTGAGGTTGAGCAATTGGTGGGCATTGCCCATGTTGATGGCTATTTCCAGCATATCGATCGAAGTGAAAATGGCGCAAACGTCACCTGCCGGCACATCGCTGTACGCCTGACTGATCCGGGTAATAGGATCCCTGGTTTTGTAGAAAATAGCGTAATCCCTGCCATTGCGAATGTGTTCGAACGTCGTCCTGTCAAGATTGACCAGTACGTTGCCGAAGTGGTCTACGTGGATAATTGTGGCACGGATCTGGCTTCCTGTTATCACAGGCTTTAGGCTGATCTTCTGATCGATTTGTTCAACAGGTAAGCCAAAGTTTGAGAGTTCATTATCCTGGTACAATTGCGCAGCGATGAATCCTGAAAGTGCGTAAATGGTTTTTGGCGAAGCATCGACATCTTTAACTTCATATACTTCTGCCGGCGTCAAATCATCAAAAATCAGGGAAAACAAACCATTATTCGGACCAGCAAAGAAATGACCTTCCCTCGAAAAAACGATCAAGCTGTCGACCCGCGTATAAAAACTGTTGACATGAACCAGGTGAAATGTGTTCTCGGGAAAACTCCTGAATACGCTTTTGAGGTAAAAAGCTCCCTCCATAATATCGTGCGGGGCAATATTGTGATTGATGTCGACAAACTGAGCGGTCGGTACCCTGGTGAGGATGGAAGCCTTCATAAGGGCCACGTAGTAGTCCTTGGTGCCAAAATCCGTGATCAAGGTGATAAGACTCATAATCCCCGTCAATATTTAGAACCTAAAGAAAAAAATTTTCTCGGCTTTCAAAGAAAAAAGAGTGCAGCCTGAAGTGGTACTCCATCGCAGCCAATTTTCTCCTCTTCGACCATTTTGAAAAAAGAAAAATTGTCAATCTTTAAAGTTATTTAAAATGACGTCCCTTGAATCAATTTGATCCAACGGACGTTATACCTTAAAAAATCATCATTCACACAAAAGCTAAAAAATTATTGAGCGAAATCGTACTATCCATTGAAGGAGTGGATCCTGTGGAGCTTTATGGACCAAAGGATTCTAAGTTGAACGTCGTAAAGAAGGCATTCCCGGAAGTAACCATCACATCGCGAGGAAGCCAGTTGAAGATCATCGGGGAAAAGAAGAGCACCCAAAAGGTAAAATCGAAGATAGAAATGATGATCAAACTGCTCAGGGAAAATGACGAATTGAGTAAAAATACGGTTAAGAACCTGGTAGCTGACTTCAATCCATACAATCATTTACAGGATAAAAAAGATTCCAACAACATCATCGTATATGGCAACGGCGGCAAGCAAATAAAGGCTCGTACAAAAAACCAGAAGAAGCTTGTAGAATTGTCCGAGAACAATGACATCGTGTTTGCTATAGGTCCCGCTGGCACCGGTAAAACCTATACGGCTGTAGCCATTGCTGTGAGGGCATTGAAAAACCGCCTGGTAAAAAAGATTATCCTGACGCGACCTGCTGTGGAGGCAGGAGAAAGCCTGGGATTTCTACCGGGAGATCTCAAGGAAAAAATCGACCCTTATCTAAGACCGCTTTACGACGCTTTGGACGATATGTTGCCAACTGAAAAACTGCTTCAGTTTATGGGTAATAGAACCATCGAAGTAGCGCCACTGGCGTTTATGAGAGGCCGCACTCTTGACAATGCGTTCATCATCCTCGATGAGGCGCAGAACACCACATCCATGCAGCTCAAGATGTTCCTTACCCGCCTG
>JBFKOL010000372.1:0-4018 GCA_041628815.1 Saprospiraceae bacterium
ATGGGGTAAATTTCGATATCGGTCACGAGCGGTAAAGTGCCCATACAGGGAGGTGACTGGCACAGGATACTGTCCTCCGGTCCATAGCAGTTGGAGTTCAATCCTCTGACATAAATGATAAAGGATTCCTCCGGGAGGAGGTTCTCAAGTGATAAAAAGGTACTGCCACCGGTTGATGCCCAGGGTCCTTGCGCTCCAAACCTGATTTCAAAATCTTCAGCGCCAGGATCCGGGGACCACGTGATCATAATGCTGGAAGGATTTGCAGATGCGCACGTCAGATCCTGAGGTATGAGTGGCGTGGATGCAATGTTGACATCGATTGAGTCTGTTTTACTACATCCGTAAGAATCATTAAGCGTCAATGTATAAGTGGTGCTTTGGGCAGGTGAGGCGATGACTTCAGGGCAAGAGTAACAAGATAAACTGCCATCAACTGGTGACCATAGATAGTCTATGGAATAGAAAGGATTAAAACTGATGCTCCAACTGCCGAAATACCCATTGAACCCAGGCTCATCATCATAAATGAGCAATGCATATGTTCCATTTGAAGGTGTCGATTTGCCGCGTGTCAGATCTTCCCAGTTCCCTTCCGGTAAATAAGAACCGGTATAAGTCGGATTAGCCAGATCCATCTGGCCCTGCAAGGCATCACCCCTGTTGATATTGGTCATGGCCGTGGGAGTAAAGCATGTCTCAATAAAGGTATCCACCTGTGTGGCATTATCTGGCCTGGTGCCATTATCGGTACTTAATTCTAACAATTGCCGCCCTGGAGTTTCAAGATATATGTCAAGATCATTGAGGTAGGTGTGTATGATGGTGTCAAAACAGATTTTACTGATCATATTCAGCGATAATTCAAGAGGAAAAACACCATTGACATTAATTGGGGAAACGTAGAGTGTGGTGTCAGCAGCAATGTCAAAGGACATATCTGAACTGAATGTGAGTGTGTCGAAGATCTGGGTGCTTGAAGCATTGACTGGAGAGATGTCGACTTCTGTTTCACTGCAAGTGGTCATATCCGCCGGCAGGTTGATCAAATCGAGATTATTGTCTTTTATGGGAATGCGTAAGGTATCAGTTGAACAGGCGTCACGTGGTATTTCAAGGACGATGTATTCTGTGCCTTCCTGGATGTTATCACGAATTATGTTGAGATCCACATAGACTGAGGAAGCACCCTGGGGAATACTGATTATATTTTGCAGCGGAGTATAGTCAATGCCTTCTTCGGCGAGTGGACCGAGATTGGGATCATCCAGGATATTGAATGTGATGGGATAGGGTTGGCTTTGTATTTCAGGTAAACTGAAAATAAGCGCACCATTGGTGCAACCTTCTGCAAGTCCTCCATCAAGGCTTGGAGAATTCAGGTCAACCTGGAGGGACCCGGTCGCAAAACTCCTGGCTTCAAGAAAAACAGCGCTGTCGTAATCATCGTCAAAACCGTCACCAATGGCCAGCTTGATCGCATACTCCTGACACGGGACGACAATGGCCTGGGCTATAAAAATATCCAGGTAGCCATCGTAGACTGGGAAAGACCCATCAACCACTTCATTGTAATAAGTGCTGAATGATGTCGAGCCAATAGGTGACTCACAATAGGAAATATCCTCTCCAAGAGAACCAAAACCATTGTTGACATAATTAATGGTCACAGGGAAATCGAAGAATGTCTCCCCGCTGGGATCAAGGGTATCTGGTACCAGGGCAATATTTTTGTTTACGTAAGATCCACCGGCCGGATCTGGGCCTGAGATGAAAAAACCAAACACATCATTAAAGCTTGAGCAGGCAAATTCAGGGTACTCTTCCGAAGCAAAAACATAGCGAAACCGAAGGGTGTCAGACGAGGGAATGAACGTGATCTCATATTTAACCACATCTTCCAGGTCAACTGTCGTAGTCGCCGCCAGATCCTGATCAAAGCATAAACCACCGGAAGTTTCATCACCTGCATAGGACATGATACTGTTGCTCTGTTCGGCACTGGAAACCAAGCCCGTTGACATGATAATACCTCGATCAAGGCCAATATGGTCTGTCCCATTTGTGAATACACCTACGGCTTGTCTGGATCCGCAGAAATCGACATTGATCACTTCAACACCGTCTCCAAGGAATATATTTTCGATCATTTTTTCCGGGGTAAAAGGCGGTGTGTTTCCGTCACTGACCTTAATTTGCGGATACAAAATCGTGCTGTTGATCGAAAAAAGCAGCAATATGACTATCGAACGTTTTCTCAAAACAGATCTCTGAAATTTCAATAACGCATATTTAGATGTCTAAGATACATATTATAAATACAATTAATATGATGGTTATATTCTTTTCTGTCTAATGCCTTCTGCCATTAATCGAAATATATAAACAACCAAGGCGTATTACTGTTACATTTGTATTCTATTTAAGCACCTATGAGTCAATTTTTTAAATTCCTTTTCGCTTCCTGTCTTGGCACCATAGTCGCCATTGGCGTCATCGTATTGTTCTTTTTCAGCTTTGCAGCTATTATGGGTTCAGAAGACAGTTCTATACCTGCAAATTCCGTCCTTTTGCTCGATTTTGATAGCCCAATTCCGGAAAAATCCGATAATGTCAAAGGATCGTCATTTGGATATACCCAAACTTCCTTTGTTGGGTTGCGTCAGATTCAAAGATTAATCGAACATGCCAAATCTGATGACAATATTAAAGGAATAGTCTTCAAGCCTTCGTGGAACAATACAGGTTTTGCTACAGCGCAATCCTTAAGGAACAGTATCCTTGATTTCAGGGAAGACTCAGATAAATTTGTCTACACCTATGCTGATTACTTCAGCAATGCTTCCTACCACATGGCTACCGCTACAGATTCGATTTATTTAAATCCCAATGGCAGCCTCTACATGAAGGGATATGGCGCCATGATCCCATTCTTCAAAGATGTCATGGAAAAAGTTGGAGTCGAAATGAACATCTTCTATGCCGGCAATTATAAGAGCGCTACAGAGCCATTTAGACGCATGGATATGAGTCCTGAAAACAAGGCGCAGACTAGGGAATATCTCAACGAGATGTACAACTTCCTGGTTGAGGACATTGCCGCAGAAAGGGATGTTTCAAAAGACGCGCTGACAGATTTTATTAGTGATTATGACTACCAAAACGTCGATGATGCTATGGAATTGGGGTTGGTGGACAGATCTCTTCACTGGTATGAATTCGAAGACATGGTCCGTGATCAGCTTGGCATTAAAAAAGGAAGAGAGATTTCCTATGTCAAGATTGAAGAGTATAATCGTAAATCAACGCTAAAATCAAAGCGGTCAGCGAAGAACAAGATTGCCGTGGTCTATGCTGAAGGAGAAATCATGTACGACAACAAAGACAAGGGAGTTGTGACTGAAAAAAAATATCACAAGATCTTCGACAAGATCAGGAAAGATAAAAAGGTTAAGGCTATCGTCTTGCGTGTGAACTCTCCTGGTGGCAGTGCTTACAGCTCCGAAGTCCTTTTAAGGGAGTTTGAAACGCTGAATGAAAGCGGGATACCTTTTGTTGCTTCTTTTGGAGACCTGGCGGCCTCTGGTGGTTATTATATTGCGGCAGGTGCTGATACGATCGTGGCAAGTCCAAAGTCTCTTACAGGTTCAATAGGTGTGTATTCCATGTTTCCCAATTTTTCAAACTTGCTTGAAGACAAACTCGGAATTGCGTTTGATACTGTAAAGACCAATCCCAGCAGTATTTCCCTAACTTCGATTTACGATTTGAACCAGGCAGAAATAGATGTCATGGAAAAATACACAGATGACATGTATGAAAAGTTTCTTTCAAGGGTGGCTGAAGGTCGGGGCATGACCGTGGATGAGGTCCATGAAGTTGCCCAGGGTAGGGTCTGGACAGGACGAAAAGCGGTGGGACTTGGTTTGGTGGATGTTCTTGGTGACCTTGACGATGCCATTGGGATTGCGGCTAACATGGCCGGTATAGAGGAATATCGCCTGGTTGAATATCCCTA
>JBFKOL010000373.1:0-4016 GCA_041628815.1 Saprospiraceae bacterium
ATCAACATTTGCCAGGGAGGCAACTTTGTCTATAATGGCACGGTATACGACGAGAACAACATGAGTGGTACGGAGTTTTTCACTACTGCAGAGGGTTGTGACAGTCTTGTAAATGTTGTTGTGGAGTTTGAAACCCCTACAGTGATCAACATTGACACGATCATTTGCCCCAGTGGCTTTATTCGTGTAGAAGGTGAGATATTCCGGGGAGATGTGAACACACAACTGGTGGTACCATCTGCTCGCGGATGTGACAGCCTAATCTACAATATCAAACTGGATCTATACGAAATACCGATGATCACGCTTGATCCTGTAATTTGTCATGGTGAATCTTATGTCGATCCAGTATGGGGTGTATCAATTGACAAAAGCAATGCGAATACTACGGTGACGGTTGTCAACGAATATGGTTGCAACCAGCCCCTGATGCTTGCTCCAACCTTCATAGAAGATCTTACTGTAAACTATCGTCCGCAGATCTGTAGTGGCCAAAGTATTGTCATCGACGGAACTGTGTATGACGAAAATAATACCAGCGGTGTTCATGTACTTACGGCATCTTCGGGATGTGATAGCACGGTGAACGTCGAAGTCATTTTCACCAACTCTATTGAGATTGATCTGAGCTCGACATTGTGTCCCGGAGAATTTCTCATCATCAATGGAACCATATACGATGAAAACAATCTCAGCGGTACGGAACAGATGGTGAGCGTGAACGGCTGCGACAGTATCGTAACCGTTGATTTGTCCTATCACGAATCGTACAGCGTCGATATAAGACAAAAGCTTTGCGAAGGAGAATCCATCGTTGTCAATGGCATCAGCTACGACATCGACAATCCATCTGGAACGGAAGTCCTACAGGCCGTAAATGGCTGTGACAGTGTAGTCAATGTTGATTTGACATTCAGGACAGCCGTACGCGAGATGTACGACAATGTGATTTGTAGCAACGAAATGATCGTGGTCCACGATAGAATTTACGATGCCGACCGCTCTTCTGACCAGTTCACTTTGCAGGATGTGGATGGTTGTGATAGCATTATCGTCACGGTAGATCTCACTATTCTCGAGGTGGAAGAAGATTTCAATAGCGGAATACTGTGTGAAGGTGAGTCAGTGACCATCAATGGTATTGTATACGATATGAATAATCCAACTGGAATGGAGGTCATTCCGGGTGGAGCGTCCAACGGATGTGACAAGGTGGTCTTTGTGGACTACCGCTTTGAATTGAATGAAATTACTGAAATGGAGCTGACCCTATGCCCGGGAGAATCCTTTTCTCTTGGAGGAACCGTCTTTGATGAGACGGTACCTGTGGGTTCTGTGACACTGCTTTCCGTTAACGGATGCGACAGCATTGTAGATGTCACCTTGAGTTTTCATGACATTTCCATAGAAATAGGAGGAATTATTGGATCATGCGAAGGTGTGGCTAATGGTTCATTCGTAATAACGGGTGTTCCAGGTGCCACACCACCTTTTTCCCTCGGTGGACTGCCGGGAGGGCAAAAGTCGTTTGAGTCATTGCCTTATGTGGTCGACGGACTGGAAGCCGGCAACTACAGTTTTGTGTTGACCGATGCAAATGGTTGTGGTACCTCTGGAAACATCCTTATCCCAGACGATCGGTCGAGTGATGTAAACATCGTGGTCAATACGATTGATCCGCTTGGACATTTTGAACTCGAAGTGATATCTACAGGAGAAATCGGCCATGTGGAGTGGGCCGGTGATCCGGGATTGAGTTGTTTAGATTGTACAAATCCCGACGTGCAAATCACCGAGACGACCACATTTTATGTGACCGTATTCGATCCGGATGGCTGTCAATCGTCTAAATCGGTAACTCTGGTCATCGAAGAAATCGGCAATATTTATATACCCAATGTGATCAGCATGAACAGCTTTTCCGGCAACAATATGTTGTATGTACAGGGAGAATACGAAATAGATGCTTTGGTGGACCTGGTCATATATGATCGATGGGGTAATGTGGTATTCGAAATAAGCGATGCTCCCATCAATCAGAAGGAATATGGGTGGGATGGCCGCTACAACAACAGGTTTGTAAATACAGGTGTCTACGTTTACAGCGCCAGGGTGAGGATATCCAATGGAGCCGAAATTACCCTCGGTGGTGACGTCACCGTTTTGAAATAAATACAAACCATAATCCCAAAAAAGTTGTTAATGGGAGAATATGCTGAAGGTAGCTTATTCTCCCATTTACGTTTACAGCTTGCCGGAAGGTCACCGCTTTCCCATGCGTAAATATGAATTGTTGGCTCAGCAATTGTTGTACGAGGGGACCATCGCTGAAGATTCATTTTTCACCCCTGACCCGTTCACCGATGAAGATCTTGGTCTTGCACACGACGCCTCTTATGTCCTTAAATTGAATAATCTCCCTCTAACGCGTGACGAAGAACGAAACATTGGATTTCCGGTGCGGCCGGAACTTATCAAAAGGGGACGGTATATAGCAAACGGATCCTTAATGTGCGCCCTGCATGCAATGGATCATGGCATAGCAATGAACATAGCTGGAGGTACGCACCACGCCTTCACAAACAAAGGAGAAGGGTTCTGTATTTTTAACGATTTTGCATTGGCCGCAAGGCATCTGAAGATCCGTCATGGTATCAAGAAAATATTGATCATAGACTTGGACGTTCACCAGGGTAATGGCACCGCACAAATATTTTCAGGCGATGCTGATATTTTCACTTTCAGCATGCACGGTGAAAGGAATTACCCACTCCGGAAAACAAAAAGTGATCTCGACATCGGCCTCCCGGACAAGTGTACAGATGACTTTTATCTAAAAATACTTATGGACGTTCTTCCTTCGGTAATTGAAAGTCATCGACCTGAGATCGCCCTTTATATTGCAGGAGTCGATGTATTACAATCGGATAAGTTAGGGCGATTGAGCCTCACCCGTGAAGGGTGTAAAAAAAGGGACCGGTATGTCTTTAGTCTTTGCAAGAAAAATGCGATACCCGTCGCGGTCAGCATGGGTGGCGGATATTCACATAAAATATCCGATATTGTCGAGGCCCATGCGAACACCTTTCGCGTGGCGCAGGAACTTTATTTCTAAATGAACCTCGATACGCCGCATGGTCCCGCCGAGAGCGAAGAATTGTTTGTGGATGTTGCCCTTCCATTGGCCCTGCCTCGTCCTTATTCATACAAAGTTCCTGCAGAGCTCCAGAATGCCATACATATCGGTATTAGGGTCGAAGTGCCCTTGAGAAACAAACTGTATGCAGGGGTCATTACACGCATTCACAAGGAAAGGCCCGGCACTCGCGCCAGGGACATAAGATCTGTTCTCGACGAAGCACCCATTGTACAGGATCTGCAATTGAGATTTTGGCAATGGTTGGCCGATTACTATTGTGCCCATCTTGGTGAAGTACTTGGGGTGGCCCTTCCGGGCGGACTAAAATTATCGAGTCAGACCAAATTGTTGTTCAACAGCGAGGTACACCTCGATGAGTTTGTGCTGACCGACGATGAGTACATCGTGGCAGAAGCTGTGTCCATTCAGGGACAGCTGACTATAGAAGTCATACAGGATATCTTGGCTAAAAAGACGGTTTATCCAGTGGTAAAAGGACTGATCGAAAAGAATATCCTGATCATCAGGGAAGAATTGGAAGAGCGGTATACCATAAAGAAAGAAGACTTCATACGCATATCGGAAGATTTTATTCATGCCCCGGAAGAAGCACTTGCGCTCGTGGAGAGATCGGAAAAACAGACGCGGGCGGTATTGAGTTGTTTCAGCCTGTCCAGAAAACTGAAACAAATTCCTAAAAAGTTGATTTACGAAATGTCGGGTACAGACAGTACCGTGGTAAAAGCCATTGAGAAGAAAGGAATTTGGAGTATTTATGAGAAGGAAGTGAGCCGCTTGGATCTCGATAGCCCTTCAGAGCCCATCGCGCTGCCCGCCCTAAGTGAAGAGCAGAGGATCGCCCTACGCAAAATCGTGC
>JBFKOL010000374.1:0-4008 GCA_041628815.1 Saprospiraceae bacterium
ATGTAAAGCTACGATAGGCTCGACATCTAATCCGGATCACGGTCTCCAGGTCAAAGGAAAAGCCGGCCGGAACAGGTGGATAGGCAAGCGCCCGCGTACAAGGGGGGTTGCCATGAACCCGGTTGATCACCCGATGGGTGGTGGCGAGGGACGAGCCTCAGGCGGGCATCCGAGATCGCGCACCGGTGTTATGGCGAAGGGTCAGAAGACAAGGAAAGGCAAAAAGCACAGCAGTAAGTTGATCGTTTCAAGAAGAAAAACTAAAAAATAAATAAGGAATGGCCAGATCAATAAAAAAAGGACCTTACGTCTATCACAAGTTGTTGAAAAAGATCGTCACAGCACAGGAGACCAAGAAGAAATCTGTCATCAAAACATGGTCACGCTCATCCATGGTCATACCTGATATGGTAGGATTGACCATTGCTGTACACAATGGCAAGACTTTTATACCCGTCTATATCACTGAAAACATGGTGGGGCACAAGCTTGGCGAATTTTCTCCGACGCGAGTATTTAAAGGACATTCCGGAAACCGTAAATAACGAATAACTATGGAAGCTATAGCGAGGTTAAAAAATGTTCCAGTGTCAGCGCGCAAGATGCGCTATGTAGTGGATTCCATTCGAGGGAAATCTGTAGATGAAGCCCTGAATATTCTGAAATTCTCAAAAAGGGAAGCGTCAGATTGGCTTGAAAAGCTTGTCCTGTCTGCGGTGTCCAATTGGGAAAACAAACTCGATATGGCCTATGGTGCAGATGAATACGGCCTGGTCATCAAAACAGCTTACGTGGACGAAGCGGGTATGCTGAAACGATTCCGTCCTGCACCTCACGGAAGAGCGCACAGGATCAGGAAGAGAAGCAACCACGTCACGATCGTTGTGGAAAATACGATCGACCTGGAGATAGATGAGGAGGATACTGTTGAAGATATTATCGAGGAAATTAGTGAAGATTAAATATTAAGAAATACATGGGTCAAAAAACAAATCCAATAGGTAATCGATTAGGCATCATCAGGGGATGGGAGTCCAACTGGTATGGCGGTAAAGATTTTGCAAATAAGGTCGTTGAAGACGAAAAGATCCGAAAGTACCTCAGGGCTCGAGTCCAGAAAGGGGGGATCGCGAGGATTATTATTGAGCGTACTCTTAAACGCATCACGATTACCATCCACACATCTCGTCCCGGGATCATTATAGGTAAAGGTGGACAGGAAGTCGACCGTATTCGCGAGGAGCTCAAAAAGCTGACGGGAACAGATGTTCAGATCAATATCGTGGAGATCAGGAAGCCCGAGCTTGATGCCTTTATTGTTGGGGAATCTGTCGGACGCCAGATTGAAGCGCGGATCAATTACAGGAGGGCCATCAAGATGGCTATCCAGTCGACAATGCGCGCCGGATCCGAAGGCATCAAGATCCGCATCAGCGGGCGACTCAATGGTGCAGATATGGCCAGGTCCGAAGAGTATAAAGATGGTCGTATACCCCTGCATACCTTCAGGGCTGATATTGATTACGCTTTGTTTGAAGCCATGACCGTTTATGGAAAAATAGGCATTAAGGTCTGGATTTGCAGGGGCGAGGTTTTGGGCAAAAGAGATCTGTCGCCAAACGTCGGTGAGGATAAGAAGAAAACAGGCCGTGGCCGTGGCCGTGGCCGCAGAAAATAAAGTCGGAGAGGTAAAAAAAACGTACCTTTGCGACACTTTTTTTGAAAGTAAAATTTTTTAGCAGACATGTTACAACCAAAAAGGACGAAATACCGCAAGCAGCAGAAGCTGAGGAACCGTGGAATTGCCTACAAAGGCAGTACAATTTCTTTCGGTTCATTCGGTCTCAAATCGACCCAGAATGGGAGGATCACCAACAGGCAGATCGAAGCGGCGAGGGTAGCGATGACGCGTTACATGAAGAGGGAAGGGAAAGTCTGGATCCGTATATTTCCGGACAAGCCGATCACTTCAAAGCCTGCAGAAGTCCGTATGGGAAAGGGGAAAGGAAATCTCGATCATTGGGTCGCCCAGGTGAAGCCCGGGACGATCATGTTTGAACTTGACGGTGTGAAGAGAGAGGTTGCCCATGAGGCGCTCAGGCTCGCAGCCCAGAAGTTGCCCGTTTTGACAAAAACAGTTGTTAGACCAGATTACGTAGAATAATATATTATGCCAAGCAAGAAATTCATAGAACTACAGGAATTCACGGTTGAAGAACTGCACAGTGAATTGGCTGAAACTGAAAAGCAATACCAAAAACTCAAGTTTGACCACGCTTTGAAAGGCCTTGAGAATCCTTTGGTGCTGAAAACTGTACGCCGAGACATCGCCAGGCTGAATACCGAGATCAGGAGAAGGCATCTCGCTGATGCGCCTGCCGAAGAGTTAGCAAAAAGATCTAAAAAAATTGCAAGAAGAAATTAAAGATATGACGACTGAAGGCCTTAAATATAAAAAGCAAAGGATTGGTGTTGTGACCAGCGACAAGATGGATAAAACCATTACTGTTTCAGTCCAGAGACGACTGCGCCACCCCATCTATGGGAAGTTTGTGAAAAAATCAAAGAAGTTCCTGGCCCACGATGAGAAAAATGAGGGCAAGGAAGGGGATCTCGTGAAGATCCAGGAATCGAGGCCGCTGAGCAGGCGCAAGAGATGGAAATTGATCGAAATTGTAGAAAGAGCTAAATAAAAAAGTCATGATTCAACAGGAATCCAGATTGAAAGTAGCGGATAATTCAGGTGCCAAAGAGGTGCTGTGCATTCGCGTTTTGGGCGGCTCCAAAAGGAGGTATGCCTCTGTGGGCGATAAGATAGTTGTCTCAGTGAAAGATGCCTCTCCTGGAGGGGTCAAGAAGGGATTGGTTTCCCCGGCGGTTGTGGTACGCACGAAGAAAGAAATTCGCCGCAAGGATGGATCCTACATTCGTTTTGACGACAACGCCGTCGTGCTGCTCACAGCAGCAGACGAACCAAGAGGTACCCGTATTTTTGGTCCTGTTGCGCGTGAGTTGAGGGAAAAGAACTATATGAGAATTATTTCATTGGCACCAGAAGTCCTATAAGTTATGAGAAACAGCATTACATCACACAAAACCACCAAGTTCCATATCAAAAAAGGAGACAAGGTTGTCGTTATCGCCGGGGCCTACAAGGGCAGTGAAGGCGAAGTCAAGGAAGTCCTTCCAAAGAAGTACAGGGCTATTGTTGAAGGGGTCAATGTAGTGAAAAAGCACACAAAGCCCACAAATGACAACCCCGGTGGGATCAATGAGATAGAAGCACCGATCCACCTTTCAAATTTGCTGATCGTGGATCCCAAGTCCGGCGAACCGAGCCGAATCGGCAGGAAGGTTGTTGACGGTAAATCGGTAAGATATTCGAAAAAATCGGGAGAAATTATTAAGTCATGAAGTACGAACCCAGACTAAAGAAAGCTTACAGGGAAGAGATCGTCCCCAAATTGCTCGAGAAATTCAATTATAAATCTTCGATGGAAGTTCCCAGGTTGGTGAAAATTAATCTCAACCAGGGTGTTGGCGGAGCGACACAGGATAAGAAGCTCGTCGATAACGCCCTCGAAGAAATGACCTTGATTGCCGGTCAGAAAGCCGTGCCGACAAAGGCCAAGAGGTCAGTGTCCAACTTCAAATTGCGTGAAGGCATGACAATAGGTTGTCGTGTGACGTTGAGAAGAGAAAGGATGTGGGAGTTCCTGGATCGCCTTATTTCTGTATCTCTTCCAAGGGTTCGCGACTTTCGCGGAATCAGCGACAAGAGTTTTGACGGCAGGGGCAATTATTCTTTGGGCATCAAAGAGCAAATCATTTTTCCTGAAATTGTCATTGACAAAGTGGGCAAGATATCCGGTTTGGACATCACCTTCGTGACGACGGCCAACACGGATGTTGAAGCAAAGGAATTATTGAAATTATTGGGGATGCCTTTTAAAAATCAAAGATAAAGTAGACTATGGCAAAGAAATCTATAATAGCTCGAGAAGCAAA
>JBFKOL010000375.1:0-3989 GCA_041628815.1 Saprospiraceae bacterium
GGTGACCTGGTCGAATTGCGCCTTATTATAAAGGAATTCCTGATGCAATTCAGCCAGGAGGATCTTCTCTTTATTCGCCGCAATGCGGTTCTGATTCCAGTTGTTAACCTGCAGAGCGAGGAGAATGCCAATCATGACAAGCAATATCTCCCCGACAGCATATTTCAGATACCTGCTGGTTTTATTTTCACTCATGAGCTTGTAGCGTATTGGTCGAAAGAATTTGATCATTCTTTTGCGGTTGAATCAAAATGAATACATCGGCCTTGTGTACAATTCGTTGAGGCTTTCGGCCTCTTTTATTTCATACTAATCTTGGCTATTTGTTTTTCTTGGATTTACTGCACATCACTTTTTATCACTTTTTGCCATCGTCTTTCTTCCATATTGTCACCGATCATGATCAATTCTCCATTTTCAGGATTGAATTTCAGGACCTTACTCATTTGGTATATGAAGAAATTCAATTTATGGGGTTGTATGTAATGGAGTAGGGTGGGTATACCGCCTTCACTATTTATATAGAGTTGTTTGCCTTCTGACGTAATATCCAAGGAAGTGCCAAACGAATCATCAACAGGTCCTGAGATCAGCTCATAATGTCCAACCAGGGCAGCAGCTTGAGTTGAATCGCGAAGTGAGGTCGTGCGCATATATTCCGGAGTTTTATAACCATACCCATCCAACACCTCATCAATCATATAATATATGTTCATAGCCTGGATCCTGTACCATCCAACATCTCTTATTAACCTTGCAGCATCCGCACCATTTCTCATCACATAGCTTTTAAATATGGGACTATGCATATAAAATTGGATTTGCTCTTCACTTATGTCGCCGGTAAATTCATCTTTAGCATACCATTCCAATTGACTATAGGTCTCATCTTTGATCTTTACATGGGTATCCCTATAGCGTTGATGGGATATATCTACCTGATATCCAATAAGGTTATGAAGCCAACCTAGCTGTTCTTGAATATTTTTGTATTGGTCAGGCATACCTTTGATCAATTGTAAAAACTGTTCATACCCGCTGGTCTGCCTCCACATAGCAATATAGTCGTAGGCAAGATCTGAAACATGGGTTGGATCCGTCTTTATGCCGTTGTAAGTCATTCTATTCTTCATGAAAAGATTCCTGATCGAATCTTTTTTGATATACTCTCCATAAGTATAATTGCTGGTGAATACATCCATGGAGATTTCACGCTGTATTTGAATTAAAGTTGTCTTGATTTCTTCTTCCGCTTTGCGTTCCTGATTTTTGTTGTTGACCTGAAGAGCGATCATTATCCCGATAACCACGAGAAGGATTTCACCAATGGCATAAATCAGATACTTTGAGATACGATTCTCAGCAAGAAGTTTGTGGCGTATCTGTCGGAAGAACTTGATCATAACTTTTCCGTTATCCTGTATGTTTCCCGATTCCGATCATTCATTTTTAGCTATTGTATTTTGTGCATGGATGAGGCATCATGGTTTTCTGGGATGATTGTATCCAACTTGCGCTTTCAATCATTTGACAATTCCTGATCGATCAACTCCAGGACTTCCATGTTATTGGATTTCATCGCATCCAGCTCATAGAAATACTCCCATGCATTGACCCCAGTTTGGGTCGCATAATCTTCAAACAAAGGATCTTTGTACAGGCCGATGAAATCCGAAGAATGTTTACTGCCCTTTTTATCCGGGAAAAGTGATTTCCATTGTTCTCTTGTCCGTATATATTTTCTAAGAAATGGTGATGAAGAAGACTGATAATTTCTTATTCTCGATACTTCTTCCATTGAATCATTCACTAAATATTCCCAACTGAATAATAATTCGATGAGTTTATCATTGTCGATTAAATGAATGTCGCCGGACGAAATAGCCGACTGGAGGGCTCCATTGATCGGGTTGAAACTATACGTATAGCCTAAATTCATAGTTGGTTTATAAAATGCATCTGTATCTATAGTATCCAGATTCGAATTAATAAGTTGATTGGATTCAATAGCAGCTTTTCGCGTTTTATCATTAAAGTCAAGAACGATCTCCAATTGCGCCAGGTTCGACTCAAACTCCACCTTTAAGGCTTTCAGTATTTTTTGTTTTTGCTGTTCGTTTTGATTGTCATTTCGCCATTGATTCAACTGAATGGCGATTAATATTCCGATTACCACCAGGATAATTTCTCCGATGGCGTACAGCAGGTATCTGCTTATTTTGTTTTCAGACATAAGATTTTGACGAATGTTTCGGAAGAATTTCAGCATTGGTAACAGTTGTTCTCGATGATGGAAGATGCTCGTGATAATGGGTAGGAGAGCAGCATTGCAAGCAGTGGGGTATTATTCATCTTAATCGATATCTTTTCTATCCCATTTCCAATTTAGGTCGATATGTATCAATAGGGGCATTGAGATTCATCATCTTCAACACTTTTGACCTTTAAATCACCATTTCTTGTTCAATTCACTAACTCTTTTTGCCTCCCAGAAAACCGGGATTCCAAAGCAACAAACCCAGCAGGACGGCCATGGATGTCGATCCGCCAATGTCATAAGTTTGGTCAATGAGATGTACAATCGTAAAGATCACCATAAAGACGAAAAAAAATCCGGCCACGGATTTTCTGTATTTGGGAATCCAGATCAGGACACCCGCGGCAATTTGCAATACGCCGAATACCAACCAGACGGACGGGGAGATACTATCCTCCAGTGAGCAAGGCGGCTGCAGAAAGTTGAAAAACTTGTCCAGCCCGATCATAAAGAAAAGGAGACTGCAAATACCCGTTATTATCTTTATTGGATTCATAAGGTTGTTTTTAATGTATCAAGATAATAAAAGGGAAGGCAGGGATCATTGAATTTTGGCCACCTCATTGATGTCGGTATTTTCGAGATGCTTCGGTTGCCTGGGGTGGTAATACAGGTTGATCATTGCCCTGCCTAATTTGCTCGTCGTTGTGACGGAGTCCATTCTTTTCAATAGCGGGAAAAAAGGTCTCGTTATGACATAGGCGAAATTGTACAACGACGTTCTTGACTTGATATCGTTTTCGGGTATGATCAGTCCCGGCCTGAATGCATAGGCATCCCTGAATCCCATGTTCAATATCATATTTTCGGTTTTTCCTTTGACGCGGGCCCACATCACCTTTCCCTTTTCGGTACTATCTGTCCCAGCTCCTGAAACATAGATAAACACCATGTCGGGATTGTTATTGTACAAAGTGGAAGCAAGGGCGTTTGTCATGATATAGGTTATGTCGTTGTATTTTTCTTCACTCATTCCGGCCGATGATACACCCATGCAATGGCAGCATACATTGTAACCCTTCATTCGGTCCCTGATGGCAGAAAAATCCCTGAAGTCCTGATGGATTGCTTCGTTGATTTTTGGATGATTTATCCCGACCGGATTCCTGTTTATGAGTAAGACTTGTTCGACCCTTACGTCATCCAAACATTCGAAGAGTACGCCTTTTCCCACCATTCCGGTGGATCCTGTGATGATGGCTTTCATAGTTTTTGTTGGGCCTTTTCGAGGTTGTGATACTGCGATGTTGAATCTTCTTTGAAATAACTCAATGTACGCTTCCTTTGTGCTGATATCACTGGTGAATAAGGTATTTTTTGAACCAATCGACAATGGCGACGGTTGACTTCACCTTATTGCTGGTTTTTCTCCAGCCGTGGCCTTCATCGTGAAACAACACATATTCCACCGGGACATTTCTTTTCTTAAGACTCTCCACCACCTGTTCAGCTTCCACGACAGGCACGTTCGTGTCATTGGCTCCATGCAGCACGATGGTAGGCGTTTTCACCTTGTCTACCTTGTGTATGGGTGACAGATCACGCAGCATATCGGCTTGGGTCGCGGGATCTCCGTATTCTACTTTAGAAATCTCGGCCATCCATGCCTCGGTATTTTCAAAGAAAGTCGCAAAGTTTACCACCCCGTACAAGTTGGCTGCTCCGGCAAACA
>JBFKOL010000376.1:0-3949 GCA_041628815.1 Saprospiraceae bacterium
ATCCATGGTACAGATCTGCCCTTCTACAACTTCTTCGGCAATTTCTGTTTCCACCATCGTGCCATTTTCAGTGCTGACAAATTTTTTCTGGTGCTTGGCACTTAACGTGAACTTAATAGGATCCACTGCTGCTTTGGACCTCAGGTAATACATACCCGTCTTAAGGCCCTTTTGCCAGGCGTAGAAATGCATCGACGTCAATTTGCCAAAATTGGGGTTTTCCACGAAGAGGTTCAGGCTTTGACTCTGACATATGTAGGCACCCCTGTCTGCAGCCTGATCGATGATTACTTTCTGACTGATCTCCCAAACGGTCTTATATAGCTCTTTGAGCTCTTCAGGTACGTCGGGAAATGTCTGAATAGATCCATTGGAAGCCATCAGACGTTCTTTCATATCATCGTTCCACAAATTATGCTGGATAAGGTCTTTCAACAAATGCTTATTGACGATGATGTATTCCCCGGAAAGCGTACGCCGAGTATAAATGTTAGAAGTGTAGGGCTCTATGCATTCATTGTTCCCCAAAATTTGGGAGGTTGAAGCCGTAGGCATAGGGGCCAGCAGAAGACTGTTGCGAATTCCATTTTCCCGGATGTCAGCCTTGAGACCATCCCAGTCGTAACGATCGGAGGGATTGACTCCCCACATATCGAACTGTAAAATGCCATCGCTGGCGGGAGACCCTTTAAACGTCTCATAGGAACCTTCCTTTTTCGCCAATTCGCAAGATTCCTTCAGAGACGCGTAATATATGGTTTCGAAAATATCTTTGTTGAGTTGCTTTGCTTCTTCACTGTCGAACGGGAAGCGCATTAGGATAAACGCGTCTGCCAAACCCTGCACCCCAATCCCTATTGGCCTGTGACGCCGGTTAGAATTCTCGGCTTCTACAATTGGGTAATAATTGATATCGATAATTTTATTGAGATTGCGGGTGACAACACGCGTTATTTCAGCCAGTTTATCGAAATCAAACACACCGTCTTCTACAAATTTGGGCAATGAAATGGATGCGAGATTACATACGGCTACTTCGTCGGGAGAAGTATATTCAATGATTTCGGTACAAAGATTGCTCGATCGAATGGTGCCAAGATTCTTTTGATTCGACTTCTGGTTGCATGCGTCCTTATAGAGAATATAGGGTGTCCCTGTCTCTATTTGTGATTCGAGGATGGCAAACCAGAGATCCTGTGCTTTAATGGTCTTTCTTGCTCTTCCCTCCGCCTCGTATTTCTCGAACAAGGTCTCAAATTTTTCACCATAGGAATCGTACAAACCTGGCGCTTCATTAGGACAGAACAATGACCACTCCGAATTCTCCTTCACACGCTTCATGAAAAGATCCGGTATCCACATGGCGTAGAAGAGATCCCTTGCCCTGAGTTCCTCTTTGCCGTGGTTCTTTTTCAAGTCTAGAAAATCAAAAATGTCTGCATGCCAAGGTTCCAGATACATGGCGAAGGCACCTTTTCGCTTACCTCCTCCCTGGTCGACGTATCTAGCCGTATCGTTATAGACACGAAGCATTGGGATAATTCCATTGGATGTGCCGCCAGTTCCTTTAATGTATGAGCCCTTGGCTCTGATATTGTGAATGCTCAATCCTATACCTCCCGCCGACTGAGAAATCTTAGCACAGCGCGACAGGGTCTCGAAGATTCCAGGAATACTATCGTCCGTCACAGATAGCAGAAAACAACTGCTCAATTGAGGTTTTGGGGTCCCTGCATTGAACAAAGTCGGTGTAGCATGAATGAACCATTTTTCACTCATAAGATTGTACGTCTCGATCGCTGATTCGACATCCGCCCCGTGGATCCCGACGGCCGCCCTCATAAGCATGTGTTGGGGCCTTTCGACGACCTGGCCATCCATCCTAAGCAAATAAGAGCGCTCCAGAGTTTTGAAACCGAAATAATCGAAATTGTAATCGCGGTCGTATATGATGGCTGAATTGATTTGATCTCGGTTTTTGCGGATAACGGCCATGGTTTCATCGGCTATGAGTCCTGCCTTTGCTCCCGTTTTCGGGTCTATATATTTGTAAAGGCCTTCCATGGTCGCCGAAAACGACTTGTTCGTGTTTTTATGCAGGTTGGAAATGGCAATCCGGGCCGCCAGCAATGCATAGTCAGGGTGATAGGCCGCCATTGACGCTGCCGTCTCCGCCGCCAAATTATCAAGCTCTGTGGTCGGCACCCCATCGTACAATCCGAGGATGACCTTCTTAGCTATCTCGATGGCGTCGACGTGGTCTGAATCCAGACCATAACACAGCTTCTTGACGCGTGCGGTAATCTTGTCAAAGCTTACATTTTCTTTTTTACCACTCCTTTTAATGACCTGCATGCTGACTTAATTTAGTATTAATGATTTTGATGAAAAAACTTTGTATTGAGAGGATTAAAAATCCTCGTCAAGAGAAAACACCTGCTTGTCTTTTTCTGCCATTACGCCTGCCTTTTGGTAATCTCCCACGCGCTTTTCGAAAAAGTTGGTTTTGCCCTGAAGTGAAATGAGATCCATCCATGGGAATGGATTCTCCACGTTATAAATCTTTTGATTGCCCAGTGCATCCAACAACCTGTCAGCAACGAATTCAATATACTGGCACATGAGCTCAGCATTCATGCCGATCAGGTTCACCGGGATGGCATCGGATACAAACTCCTTTTCGATTTCTACTGCATCCGTTATTAGATCCCTAATCGTCGATTTAGGCAGTTTATTGACAATGTGTTTGTTGTACAAGAGGCAGGCAAAATCGCAGTGCATGCCCTCATCTCGCGAAATCAATTCATTGGAGAACGACAGTCCCGGCATTAATCCTCGCTTTTTCAACCAAAAAATTGAACAAAATGAACCGCTGAAAAATATGCCTTCTACTGCCGCAAAAGCAATAAGCCGCTCTGCGAAAGAACCGTTTTCGATCCACTTAAATGCCCATTCAGCCTTCTTTTTGACACATTCGAGGTTTTCAATCGCGTTCAACAGATAGTCTTTTTCCTTGGGATCCTTGATATAAGTATCGATCAGCAGCGAATACGTTTCAGAGTGAATGTTTTCCATCATGATCTGAAAGCCGTAAAAGAATTTGGCTTCGGTATACTGGACTTCATTCACCATGTTTTCTGCCAGGTTCTCATTGACAATTCCGTCACTGGCCGCAAAAAACGCAAGTACGTGCTTGATAAAATGTTTTTCATCGTCTTTGAGCTTATTTTCCCAGTCCGAAAGATCCTGATGAAGATCGATTTCTTCTGCTGTCCAAAAACTCGCTTCTGATTTCTTATAAAAAGCCCAGATGTCGTCATGCTCTATTGGGAAAAGGACAAAACGATTGGGGTTATCCTCGAGGATGGGTTCGATTTTCTTGGTCATAGTTCGTAGGTTATGATGTTTACACAATTCTGCCGCATTTGGCGATTTGCAAATGTCTCAGGTTAAAAAATGGATTGGTGAAAAAAGCTCTTGGGGTCGTTAAAGGGTGTTTTTTACTTGTCTCACACGGCTCTTCGAGCATTCCACACAAATAAATGCAAAAAAGTTTTAATACGAGCATTCCGAACAAATAGAGTTATCCACAATATGTTAGTAAAATATCTAACATATTATAAATCAGCAAAATATGTATTTCAGATTAACATTTGATTGTTGATAACTCCATCAAGATGTTGAAAATAAGTGATTAATACGTTAAATAAAAGTATAATATATATTTTCAGAAACGACCGGGTTTGCGAAAAACGCCAATCAGCAGCAAACCAATGATCATCGAGATGAGAATGATGATATAGAAAGCTAAAGGATGGTCCTGAAGAGGCAATTTGGCGAGGTTCATGCCATAAAAACTGGCAACAAGTGTTGGTACCATGAGACTGATGGTAATAATCGTAAGACGATGGATGACCACGTTGAGGTTGTTCGATATAATGGAAGCATA
>JBFKOL010000377.1:0-3930 GCA_041628815.1 Saprospiraceae bacterium
ATTGCCATTGGTACCATGGTGGACATGGGCATGGTATTGACAGAAAACATCACTGAAAGGATGGAGTCCAACCCGGATGAAGATTCAAGGACTTCGGTTTATGAGGCATCCAAGGAGGTCGGCTCGGCGGTGGTCACAGCCGTGACCACCACCATCATCAGCTTCCTTCCCGTCTTTGCCATGGAAGCTGCTGAAGGAAAACTTTTCAGACCACTTGCCTATACAAAGACTTTTGCGTTGGTAGCAGCGGTGATCGTCGCAATTTGTTTTGTTCCCCCACTGGCGCACAGCATATTATCAATCAAGATCCGCAAAGGATTCCTTCGTCAAACTTTCAACCTGACAGCAGTTGTCCTGTCGGTAGCGGCTTATTTTATTTGGGGCAATGCATGGATTCTACTGATCGCTCTTGTTGGAATAGCCTCTTTGATCAAAGGATATTTCGAGACAAGATGGCCGCATCGATCAAACTGGGTCAATTTTCTGAACAATCTCCTTTATGGGATGATTGTCATTTTCTTCCTCACGAGGATGTGGGTGCCGCTGGGTGTAAACCAATCTTTGTGGATCAATATACTTTTTGTGTCCGTGCTAATTCTGTTGTTGTTGCTGTGCTTCTGGGTCGTGATTATCTATTATGAAAATATACTTGGTTTTCTTCTTAAGGTCAAATACATTTTTCTCCTGCTTATAGCATCTATTGTCTATTGGGGATTTACCATTTATCAAAATACTGGTGAAGAGTTTATGCCGACTTTGAATGAGGGCTCATTCCTGTTGATGCCTACAGCAATGCCGCATTCCGGGGTGGAAGAAAACAAAAAGAATCTACGCTTGCTCGATATGGCGGTAACGACTATTCCAGAGGTGGAAATGGTCGTGGGCAAGGCCGGGAGAGCAGAAAGCCCTTTGGACCCTGCTCCTTTATCGATGTATGAAAATGTTATCCTCTATAAATCTGAATATAAACGTGATGAGCACGGCCGGAAAATCCGGTATAAAGTCAATGCCAAAGGTGATTTTGTATACGACGAGCAAGGAGATCTCATCCCCGACAAGCGGGGACTATATTACAGGCAATGGCGAGATGAGATTAAAAGTCCCGACGACATCTGGGATGAAGTTGTGAAGGCCACAAAGATTCCGGGCGTTACTTCGGCACCCAGGCTGCAACCTATAGAGACCAGGCTCGTCATGCTTCAAACTGGTATGCGGGCACCGATGGGTATCAAGGTAAGAGGGTCAGATCTTAGACAGATCGAAGCTTTTGGTCTTGAACTCGAAACACTCATCAAGGAAGCAGATGGTGTGAAAGACGCTGCCGTGTTTGCCGAACGGATCGTTGGAAAACCCTACCTGCTCATAGATATAGATCGAGAAAGGATAAGCAGGTACGGTCTGACGATTCAACAAGTTCAACAACATATTCAGGCCGCGGTAGGAGGTATGACAATGACCACCACCGTTGAAGGCAGGGAACGCTACAATATCAGGATACGCTATCCCAGGGACTATCGTGACCATCCTGAATCCCTGAAAAACATCTATGTCCAGGTCCCCGGAAGAGACCAGGTAACCCTAGGTGAATTGGTGACCATACGCTATGAACAAGGCCCTCAGGCTATAAAAAGCGAGGACGGATTTCTGGTGGGATATGTTCTTTTTGACCGCGATAAATCTTTTGCCGAAGTAGATGTGGTCAATAACGCCAAAAACCTGCTCGAAAACAAAATTGCCAATGGAGAACTTACTGTACCTTCCGGAATCAACTACTACTTTGCCGGCACTTACGAACAACAGGTGAGAGCAAGCAAGCGACTGGCGATAGTCATTCCGATTGCTCTATTACTGATTTTCCTGATCCTTTATCTCCAATTCAAGTCTACCATCATATCACTGATGGTTTTCTCAGGTGTCTTTGTGGCATTCTCAGGTGGTTTTATTATGATCTGGTTGTACAGCCAGGGATGGTTTCTTGATTTCAGCGTTTTCGGTACCGAAATGAGGGATTTGTTCGGCATACATCCCATCAACCTAAGTGTCGCGGTATGGGTCGGTTTTTTGGCATTATTCGGGATAGCCACTGACGACGGCGTATTGGTAGCCACCTTCTTGCGCGACAGTTTCCAAAGAAATGAACCTCAGACCATTGCCGAAATTCGCGCGGCAGTAATAGAAGGAGGCAGAAAGAGGGTTCGTCCGGCACTCATGACAACAGCTGCAACAATTCTTGCGCTCTTACCTGTCCTGACATCTACGGGAAGAGGATCAGAAATCATGTTACCCATGGCAATACCATCCTTCGGGGGTATGACGCTTCAAATCGTGACCATGTTTACCGTGCCTATTCTATTTTCCATCTGGAAGGAAACCAGTTTTAAATTTAAAAAACGATTCTCATGATCACTTTAAGTATAATTCGCACTTGTATAAAGAGATTCGCCAAAGACCCTGTCATGACTCATATGAACATACAAAAGGCAGTTTGTTTCATGCTGATCACAATTCTTTTGACTACCGGGATCCAGGGACAGTCCCTCGATAGTCTGCTTGCCCTGGCCAGAAAAGAAAATCCTTCGCTCAAAATGTTGGAAAACCTATGGAAGGCTGCTACTTTCCGGGGTGATCAGATGGCAAACTACCCAGATCCCACCGTCGGTGTGGGATTTGGAGTTTATCCCGTTGAAACACGGTTGGGTTCGCAAGAAGTTAGGATGAATGTAAGTCAGCGATTGTTATGGAAAGGCGAACTCGACGCAAGGAGAAACGTAGAAGATGCAATGGCCGATGCGCTGATCCACAGGGCAGAGAACAAATGGATCGACCTCGAATTCATCATCCGGCAATCGTACTTCGATCTGGTTTATATCGACAATGTCATAAGGTTGATCCAGGAAAAGCAGGAGGTACTCAATATTTTAGAACGGATAGCCAAAGATGCCATCGAAGGAGGCAACGGGCGACTCTCCAATGTACTCATGATCGAACGCCGAAAGCAGGAATTGGCTGCGACGATCGAAGAATTGGATACCCGTAAACGCTATGCCCAAATCACGATCAACCAGGCTATCGGGCGCAACCAGGACGTTGAGGTAACTACGGAAACTTCAGACAGCACCTTTTGGGATGACCCGGTCTTATATGACAATGCATTCGTGGAATCAGGGCACCCTGTTTTAAGAACACTCAGCAAACAAAAAACTGTATCAGAAAAAAACATTGACCTCACCTATTATAATGCAAAACCGAAAGTTATGGTGGGTATGGAATACCTGTTAATGAATCCACGTACTGATCTTGACCCCTTGGACAACGGCCGTGATGTGCTCATGGTGATGGGTACGGTGACCCTTCCACTTCGCCGAAAACAATACCAGGCAAGAAGAGATGAAGAAAAGATCAAAATGGAATCGATCGATGCCGCCATGGAAGAAGCCCGCAACGCCTTTCGCGCAGAAATCGAAATGGCTATGAACCAGCTACGAGAAATCGACATCATTTTGAAGAAATACCGCACATTAAAGGAAACCACAGAAAGCACCATTGACCTCCTCAGAACGGAATATGTCAATGATGGACGCCGTTTCGAGGAATTATTGCGGCTTGAAATGGAATTGGTGCAATACGATATGGAAATTGAGATGGCTGTCAAACAAAGGAGAGTAGCCATTGCCAAACTACAGAAATATACCTCCTGATATCAATTCAAACATTCAATTGAAACTCATGAAAATGAATAAAACCGTTCTTTTGACCTCCATCATCGCACTCGCGTTAGGATTGATCGCCGGAAAACTCATATTCGGTAATGGCGTCGATGTTCAGAGTGTATCCAGTACGGATCATAGCGCTCACAACAAGCCCTCCACAAATGAGGATGCCAACGAAGCAACCATCTGGACTTGCTCCATGCATCCCCAGATCAGGCAA
>JBFKOL010000378.1:0-3872 GCA_041628815.1 Saprospiraceae bacterium
ATTTTCTACGATTGCTCATGATTCAAATTATAAATTTGTATGTCTGTAATATTTGGAAAATAGCACAAGTTAGAAAATCATTGGAATTTGTGATAAAAAATTTTGAATTGCACCAGCGGGCGATCTGTTTAAGTATCTGTCCCATTAATGGCCATCATTAGCTATATTTGAGCTCTTTAGGAGTCACTTTGTTAAAGTTTTTGCTTAGAATATTTAAACATTCCATCCATTTCCATGTTATTCCTCTGTAATGCGCGTAGCTGTTTATAGGAAGGAACATTTTAACGCTGCCCACCGGTTGTATAATCCGGATTGGGATAACCAGCGTAATGATGAGGTTTTTGGGGTATGCAATAACCCGAACTATCATGGTCATAATTATGATGTGGTCGTTAAAGTGACCGGCGAAATCGATCCTGAGACCGGCTATGTATGCGATTTGAAATGGTTGAAACAGATAGTCCGGGATACCGTTGTAAAACGGTTTGATCATAAGAACCTGAATCTGGACACAAAAGAATTCAAGAATCTCAATCCTACTGCTGAAAATATCGCAGTGGTGATCTATGATCTGCTCAGGCCGCAGATCGACCCGGAAATGGACTTAAAAATTACATTATATGAAACCGAAAGAAATTTCGTTGAATACCCCGTCTGAAGAGGACAAAGATATTAAAGGAAAGATAGTAAACATTGATCCGGATGCCTATGGAGATGCTCACGTGGGTAGCTCATTTGATACCCCTATGCGTGAAGATGCTTTTAACCTTAGTGACAAAGAAAAGGTGAAGCAGATATCCACACACTTCCGATCCATCATGGACATACTTGGATTAGATCTTACGGATGACAGCCTGAAGGGAACTCCGCATCGTGTTGCCAAGATGTACGTAAATGAGATTTTCAGTGGACTGAATCCCAAGAATAAGCCAAAAGCGACCCTGTTCGAAAACAAGTACGGCTATAATGAAATGGTCGTGGAGAAGAACATCACCTTTTATTCCAACTGTGAACATCACTTCGTGCCGATCTTCGGCAAAGCACATGTTGCCTATATTTCTACAGGTAAAGTAATTGGGCTGTCAAAGATCAACAGGATCGTACAGTACTTTGCCAAACGACCCCAGGTACAGGAGCGATTGACAATCCAGATAGCGGAAGAAATGAAGCGTGTATTAAAGACACCACATGTTGCAGTTGTAATTGATGCCAATCATCTTTGTGTTTCCTCGAGAGGTGTAAATGATACCAACAGTGAAACCGGTACTGCCATCTTCAGTGGAAAATTTAAAGATGAAATTACCAAAACAGAATTCCTGAATTTTATTAACGCCAATACCTGATGAGCCTGGAGCAAGATATTCAACAATAATTTAAGAACGAATACCACAAAGGATTACTGAATATCATGTATACCAACAATTTCATAGTCGAGAGGATGAATAACACCTTTAAGGAGCATAAAATCACCCGGCAGCAATACAATGTATTAAGGATTTTGAGAGGTCAGCATCCACAGCCAGCCACCATTGGACTGATCAAAGAAAGGATGCTGGATAAAATGTCAGATGCATCACGTATCGTTGACCGACTGGAAAATAAAGGTCTTATACGACGAAAGCAAAATAAGAAGGATCGAAGAGCTACAGACATCCAAATTACGAGTTCCGGTCTTAATCTTTTAAAAAAAATGGATGACCCCATTGATGAATTTGAAAAATTCCTTTCCAACCTTTCGTCGAATCAAATCAAGGAATTAAATACCCTGCTTGACAATCTGAGAAAATCTTAATTAATGCACTTGTTCTTCGCGGAGATTTGCCGAAGGTCCTGAAATCCAATTGTGCCCTAATTCAACCTCGCAATTGATCCACATCACATCCAATAAGTTTTTAAATGAGCAGGGCATTTCTATCTTTGCGAAGCTTTTTCACACAAATCATATTCATGGATAATATCGTTCTAATTATACCCATAATGGCCATTTTGGGCCTCATAGTAATGGCAATAAAATCCCGGTGGGTGTCAAAACAAGACCCGGGGGAGAAACATATGGAAGAGCTTTCAGACCACATTCATAGTGGTGCAATGGCTTTTCTTCGTGCTGAGTGGAAGGTGCTTACTTACTATGCAATCATTACGGCTATTTTACTTGCATGGTCAGCAACCTCAGACAGGGTTAATTCACACTGGATCATTTCCATATCCTTTATTATTGGCGCTGTATTCTCTGCCCTTGCAGGTTATTTCGGAATGAACATTGCCACACGTGCTAATGTAAGAACAACTCAGGCAGCCAGAACGAGCCTGGCGAAGGCCTTGAAGGTTTCTTTCAATGGTGGAACTGTAATGGGCCTGGGAGTCGCCGGACTCGCTGTCCTGGGTCTTGGCAGCCTATTCATTGTATTTTATATGATGTTCGTGGGCCCTGAGGCCAGCCCTAATGGTGCCGAAATGACCAAAGCCCTGGAAGTACTGGCAGGATTTTCACTGGGTTCCGAATCAATTGCTTTATTTGCGCGTGTTGGAGGGGGTATCTATACAAAGGCAGCTGACGTCGGTGCTGACCTTGTCGGCAAAGTGGAAGCAGGTATCCCTGAAGATGATCCAAGAAATCCTGCAACAATTGCAGATAATGTCGGTGATAATGTCGGTGATGTCGCTGGGATGGGTGCAGACCTGTTTGGTTCATACGTCGCCACGATCCTTGCTACAATGGTTCTGGGAAGAGAAGTTATTGCTGAAGACAACGTAGGCGGCCTGAGCCCGATCCTGCTGCCGATGATCACAGCCGGATTAGGTTTGATATTCTCAATTGTAGGCACCCTGTTCGTGAAAATTAACAATGAGAATGCTAGCGTACAGAAGGCCCTGAACCTCGGGAACTGGGGTTCAATTGTCATGACCTTTATAGCTTCCTATTTCCTGGTGATCTGGCTGCTCCCCGACACCATGGTATTCAAAAGATATGGAACTGAAGATTTCATTTTTACAAATATGGATGTCTTTTGGGCTATAACGGTAGGCCTGATTGTCGGCACGATCATGAGCCTGGTAACGGAATTCTATACATCCATTGGACGAAGGCCGGTTAACTCTATCGTGCAACAGTCCTCAACCGGCCATGCTACCAATATAATTGGAGGGCTATCAGTGGGGATGGAATCAACAGCTATACCAGTCATTGTTCTTGCATCAGGAATTTATGCTGCTTTCGCATTTGCCGGACTATATGGTGTGGCTATTGCGGCAGCAGGTATGATGGCCACCACCGCCATGCAACTGTCAATAGATGCATTCGGACCGATTGCGGATAATGCCGGAGGTATTGCCGAGATGAGCGGATTACCCAGTGAAGTGAGGCAGCGGACAGATATTCTTGACGCGGTTGGAAATACGACCGCCGCAACTGGAAAAGGATTTGCGATCGCCTCTGCCGCGCTAACGGCTTTGGCGCTGTTTGCGGCATATGTTGGCATTGCTGGCATCAACAGCATTGACATTTACAAAGCAAAAGTTCTTTCCATGTTATTTGTAGGGGGCATGATACCATTCATCTTTTCCTCACTTGCTATCGCAGCAGTAGGAAGGGCTGCAATGGCCATGGTGAAAGAAGTGAGAAAACAGTTCAGCGAGAAACCGGGAATTATGGAGGGAACCGAAAAACCCGAATACGATCGTTGTGTTGAGATTTCAACCCGCGCTTCCATTCGCGAAATGGTAGCCCCCGGAGCACTGGCTCTTGTGACGCCGGCTTTTGTGGGATTTGTATTCGGACCAGAAGCACTCGGAGGCTTGCTTGCAGGTATAACCGTATCGGGTGTGTTGATGGGGATATTTCAAAACAATGCCGGAGGAGCCTGGGATAATGC
>JBFKOL010000379.1:0-3865 GCA_041628815.1 Saprospiraceae bacterium
ACGAAATATACAAGACGTGGGTCTCCGTAGAAAACTTCAGGAATGGAAGAAGGGTGAATGAAAGCATTTCTATTAACAGGCCATTCAGTGCCGCTACGCGCTTTCGAATTCGAAACAATGGATTTTCCAACAACGACAGGATCTATGTTGATGACATAGTAATCATTGCCTGTGGCGTAGATGGGTGCCCGGTCACTGGGCAACCGTGTGAAGATACCAATCCCTGCACGACTGGTGAAATATTCAATGAGGACTGCGAGTGGGTTGGCGGCATTGAGGTGGACAATGACATGGACGGGTATTGCATCGGAGAAGACCCTGATGACGATGATCCTTGTGTCCCTAATCCGGCATCGGAGCTATGTGATAATCCGGCGGATACAATGATTGTTGATGACATTTCAATATATAAAAGCTATGCTGGTCCAAATTGGAATGCGGTGGCCAGGATTACGGTTTTGGATGAATTTGGATTCGGGGTCAACAGCGCTTCTGTAGCCGTAAGTTGGGCAGGGCCAAAGCCGGGTAACAGCTCCGGGTTTACGAACGATCAGGGTGTGGTCGGCTTCAATTCTCCCAAGACAAAGGTCGATGGATGCTTTACTTTAACGGTGAATTCCGTCACCAAAGATGGCTGGGATTGGGACATTACAACTTCGGAAGTGACCAACCAGATCTGCAATTGGCCGGAGTCATCCAACCTGGTTCGCGATGATGATCAAGATCACCTCATGAGAATGCCTCTGAAAATCAATCCCAACCCTTTCAGTGATCGCGTGGATATAACCTTCGAGTTAAAAGAGGCGGGACCTGTACTGCTCGAAATATATCGCATCGACGGGCAGAAAATCAGAACATTGAGGTCGGATGTTATGCAACCTGGCCTCCACAGCGAACGATGGGACGGCCTTGATGGCGGTGGGAGTACCGTACTCAATGGACTTTATATTGTGAGATTACAGATGAACGGGCTGGTCCAAAACCAAAGGGTCTGTCTGCTTCGATAGATTGTTCAAATAGGGTTTTGCTTTTTACATGCGTTGCATGTTTTGGAAGCATGGTTCTGAAGGTGTTTGGGTCCGCTTCCCAAGAAAGCTTGCGATTCGGACATAAGCCCCACTCACTCTATTTACGACAAATACACCGCCACTTATTCCTGTACTGAACTAAAGAAATGTTTCAAAACGTAATCAAAAGAAGGCAATTATCATTTTATGTTTAAAAATGATATGATACGAAAATATACGATACTGAAACAATGAGTTGTACGATTCTTTGATACGATATGATACGAAAATATACGATAGTGATACGATAAAACTGCCATGGTTGAACAGCAAAGACGTAGGATTCTACCACCCCAAAGTTCATTAAATAATCTGACGCCAAAATAGGTGTTCAATCAACCTGGTCAAAAGAGGGAAATTTCTACTTCAGCCCGGTTTGCATCATCGGGAGGGGTCAACACCTGTTGGACTTACATCCAACATGTCCGATCCCTGGCAAAAACCGTCTTCCGATGGTACCCCGCGTCTATTCCAAATAGTAGTCTACGGTCGAAACGACCCTAACGACTTTATCGATAAAAAACTCTTCGTTTTCCGAGGTGCGGTTTCCAGGGATGATCTGGAAGATACCCTGATTTGCACGACGTATCTTGCCCACCTTGGTGCCTGAGTTACGGGCAAACTCTTCTGCCGCCTTTTTGGCCTCCTGGGTGGCTTCAGCCAACATCTCCGTCTTTAAATTCTTAAAATCGGTAAAATAGTACTTCGGTCCCGTAGCCCATTTGTCGCTGGAGACCAAAATGCCCTCGGCGATGAGTTCTCCGATCCGCTCGGAAGCTGCGGTTATCTGACCAACCTTCCGCGTATTGACACTGATCTTGACATCGGCATTGAGGGCCGTCTGTGCCCCCTGATAATTGTTCCGGTAGATATTGATCCCTTCTACCTGGATTTCGTCTGTACTAAAACCCGCCTCCAGGAGAAACGACCTCACCTTTTCCTCATGCCACCGGATGCTGCTCTGTATCTCCTGAACGGTATTGGCGCCATAGGTGGCATTGATGCTCCACCATCCTCGATCGGCTTCAACAAGCCGTTCGGACAGGCCCTTGACCGTCACGAAATTCTGTGCTTGCCGGGACTGGTAGTGAAAAGATCCCAGGATAAGGGCTGAGAGGACCATACCCAGGGTAAGAATGGCACTGTTCTTCCAATTCTGTGTCATGCGTTCGATGATTTTACTACATTCCTGAAAATGTCACCAGCCGGATACGGTCTGTCCCGTTTATCAAACGATTTTCCTGTCCATATTTCGTATAAGCGAATGTATTTTTTAGTGACTTCATGGAAAAATGCATCGGGCATTTTTTGCTTTTCTTTTCCGGAGATCCATGATCCGTCAATCATTCGCGGACGGACGCCTTGGACAATTGTTCCTGAGGCACGATCGCTGGCTGCAGCGCTTCATAACCTTCCCTGTAAGAATACCTTGAACTGCCCGGAGTGTGCATTTCGTCAATCAACTAAGCGTCACGATCATGTAGTCTAAATTCATACTTCGTGTCCACGATAATCAAATTTTGTGCAGTCCCAAGGAATACTCTTTAACTCATTGCTGGTATGTTCTTTCAATTGAAGCATACGATCATGAAAAGCGAAAACTTCACCTTTCACGCTTCCTTTATTTCTCCTGTTCTCCAATTCACATTTATAATCCACCCTTAGAGTATCACCTTCATACAGAATAAAAGGTTTTTGTCTTACAACATAGCAGCAGATCACAGAATGTAGAAACAATAGTAATATACCAGTCCTTTTCATGTCAGAATAGCAAGGTTAATCCAACACCCGCGCCACCTTCAACCACTTTAGGTTCTATGATGATATACTTATTTTTCACACGGCGCCATTTATAGGAAATTTTTTTAGTACGGATTTTGCCCCCGAGGATGGTGCCTCCCACAACTCCAAGTACAATACTACCGATGAAAATTTCATTGAAGTGTTTAATTTCATTTTCATCTGAGGCGAGTGCAACAAGCGCGACCAGGCCATAAGCTGATCCGGCTCCGGCAATACCGCCGAGTAGACTTCCCAATCTGTTCACATTGCTCTGTTTACCCATCCACCATTTTTCTACGCAGTTCCATGGTACAACAGACTCTTCATGTGTTTTCAAACGCTCGATATAAAGAATGTCTTCCTTCATTCCAAGTACTGAACCTCTGGCCAATTGCTTGCCTTCCTTCTGTAATTCATCTTTACATTGATACTCTGCTCGGATAACATCACCTTCATGCAAGATATAAGGCTCCTGACCTGACATCCATCCAGACAAAAACAGGCAAAGAACTAACGACGTAAAAAAAACTTTACCATTCATGATAAAACACAAATTGGCTGGATACAACCTATCACTATATCTATTCTAATGTCATGACAAGAATCAATACTGAAATTGATTTGGTAGAATTAATTCTGGTGGGATGAAAGTGTAAAATCATTTTGAAAACTCCTTAATGTCAACATGACGTATAACCATTTTATAGACGTTATCGATTAAAATGACTCATAGCTTCAATTAAAAAATTATTGGCTGAAATATGTCTTACTGTTATGGGCATATTTGAGTGTATCGAGAAAAGATGAGTTACTGGCTAAATCGCTTCAATCACATAACATTGTTTCAAAATCAATATGTAGTTGGGATGTGCCATATTGATCCAGAGTGATCCATTTGTAGCGTACAAGCACATAGGCATTGCCTCCGTCCAACTCTACCCAACCATCTATTCCTTTAGCACCATTTTTTAAATCACCTTTAGCAGTCAAACCGAGCAGATTAGAATAATCCCGGC
>JBFKOL010000380.1:0-3865 GCA_041628815.1 Saprospiraceae bacterium
GACTTTTTCAATTTTGAAATCTACGGTATCCCCATCATTTAGTTCGTCAGTACCATTCTTTTTTATGAATGGTACCATTGTTCTTACTCGGGGCAGATTCAAATCACCGTGATGATCTTCAAGCTTGTTATAAATTTCAACTGTTCTTACTGAAGCAAAACTAGCGTCACCCCCGCTATCGTGTACTTTTCCTCGATGCATGATTATAATTTTTTGGTTAAGAAATAAATTTCAGTACAATGCGACTTTGGGATGTGTTTAAGTCAACACTTCAACTTATCTGCGATCTCCCCGGATTCCTTTGACTTGTCTGAACCGGCATTATGAAGGGATGTAAAAAGCGATCGGGCTTGCATGCAGTCGCCGGTTTTCAGGGTTGCGAGGCCCAGATACCACCGGGCTTCTATTGCATATTCACTGTCTGAGTCGGCGACGCGCTTGAATTCGGCAGCAGCATTTTCCCACTGGGATTCTTCAAGATACGCAATCCCCAGGTATAAAGCATCATTCATTTCTTTGGCGTACCCATCGGGTATCTCGTTGAACAGGTCGATCGCTTCCTTGTAATCCTGAACATTATAGGCCGTGTATGCCCTGCTCCTGATCATCTCGAAGTCACCGGTGGCATCGCCGGATCGAGTAGCATTCTCAAAATCAGGAAATGCCTGGTAATACGTTGCATACAATTTTTCTGCACTTGTACCTCGATCCGTCCAGGGCCAAAGAACGATGGCAATTACCGCAAGAATGACCGCTGCAACGGCATACCTCAAATAAAGAGGAATGACCTTTTTAGGAGCGGACAAATGCACCTGGTGTGAATGGCCATTCTGAGCATTTTGGTCGATTTGTGACAGGGTATTGACCGCTTCAGCCTGTACAGAGGCCTCGAGTGCTTCGACCACCAGGTCGAAATACTCCACTGATTCTTTCAAATCGGGGTTGCGACGCATTTCCGCTTCAAAATCACGCTTGTCTTCGCCGGTGATTTCACCCCGGACATAAGCGCCAATGTGTTCATAGTAATCCATCGTCATGAGTCAATATTTTTTGACAATTTGGTATCTTCTTTAAGCATCTGAATCAATCTTTTCAAGCATTGGCTCTTTTTTTTACGGACCACTGCCTCGTTTTTATAAGCCATAATTGCTACGAGTTCGCTGTTTTTTAATTCTTCCAGGAAGGCCTTTATCAGGATCTTCCTGCACGTTTCATCGAGACGGCCCACGATCTCTGCAAGCAGTTCTCGTCGTTCTGCCGCAATGATCTGCACCTCGACAGAGGGTTGTCCGTCGTCGACAAGTTCAGGGTAGGGTGTTATTTCAGGTCTGTTTTTCATCCTGCGTTTAAACCATTGCTTTTTGGCGATGCCTACCATATAGGCTGTTATCGAGTATTCTTCCTGAAATCTCCCTTTGACTATACCGGTGTGCAGTGCAATCAAGGTGTCATTCAGCAATTCCTCATAATCTTCGTGAGCCGCACCGAATCCCATCAGCACTTTGCGCAGGGTTTGTTTTCGTCTTTCAGTATCCATCAGATACTGGAAGGCTCTCTCGAGGTCCCTACCGCCATTGCGCATCATGGTCACGATTTCCTGGTCCGTATACTTTATGACCTTCATCTATCTATTATCACTTATGGAAGAAAATGTTACTGGCAATTGAATAAAAATAAAAAAATAGGCCTAAGCGGTAACATCTACTTAACGATCGGTAATACATATATGAAGGATATACTGATCAATAGCGTCATCAATGATTCAGGTAGACTCACCGGATCTCGAAAAATCAAATCAGATCCAACTGGTCAAAATTGAATCGATGTGAGATAAAAAAAGCTCAAACTATGATCAAGAAATTGGACTAAACACACAATGGCGGCAGGATGTGGCAACATTATTTCAACCAAAACTAAATGCCATGAACCGCAGAATGTTATACATATTGATATGCGCAATCATCCTTTGTCACAAAGGATGGATTGAAGCCCAATGCACCACAGGAGTGTGGTCGACCGCAACGATTGCTTCTTCGTCTACTTCCGCATTTGCTCACCAGGATTTAGGATTCTTGAGTGGATCAAATATCCTGATCATGCTGACGATAACACAGGGATTGCACTGGTCATTGCCCGAGGAATCAAGGTATAGCATTGCGCAAACTCAATTCAAGACCCGCAAATCTTCAGGCTCGTTGAGTAAAAAAGTTGGCTCAAAGAGTCTTGATCAGGCACCAAAGGACCAGAACACGGTACTTTCCGGTATCATAGGTGTAGCACAGGACCTGCTATCTAATATTTTAGCCGTGATCCTCGGTAGTCTGGCAGCATATACGTGGAAAAGACTGAAGCAGCTTAAAATCAAAAAAGATGAGAACCATGATAAAGCTGCGTCAAAAATGGTAGAAAGTCATTCAACAGATACGCTCATGTAGTCAACAGATGTCCTTTCACTGTACAACAAAGCTTTTCCATATTCACTGAGCACATCATACCTGTCGTGTTTTTCGGTATCCGCAGATGCGGGTACCGTTTTTTATTCCTCTCTTCAACACCAATCAACTTGCTGTTCGTCATCAAAATGGACATCACCCAAATAATGCTTTTCTTGTATTCAGAAACAGTCTTCAGATCAATGAGCAATTTAATCTTCCATCCCGTCCTCCATGTTAAAAGGCTGATGAACCTACTCGGATTCCTGGCCCTCATGACCTTTCAGGCACACGACGCCCAGTCCCAGGATAAAAAGGACTGGATCACCCTTTTCAATGGAAAGGATCTGTCAGGTTGGGAAATCAAAATGGCGGGTCATCCTGTCGGTGCCAATCACCTGGAGACTTTCGTCGTAGAAGATGAAACGATCAGGATAAAGTATGACAATTACGAACAATTTGACGACCTATTCGGGCATATGTACTTCCATAAACCCTTTTACTATTACAGGCTCAAATTCGAATACCGCTTTACCGGAGAACAACTCGCTGGGGGAGCCAGCTGGAATGTGCGAAACAGTGGCATCATGCTGCATTCCCAGTCCGCAGAGAGCAACGAAATTGGCCAGGGATTTCCCGTTTCTATCGAACTCCAATTGTTGGGTGGTCTTGGGAGCACGGATAGAACGACGGCCAATGTGTGCACCCCGGGTACGGCGGTTGTCATGGGTGATTCCATCAATTATGACCACTGCATCAATTCCAATTCCAGGACGTACCATGGAGACCAATGGGTCCAAGCAGAAGCCCTTGTTTTAGGAGGGGAGTCCATGACCTTTATTGTAGAAGGCGATACCGTGTTGACCTTCGAACATCCCCAGATTGGTGGTGGCTACCTCAGCGAACAATACAACGGTCAGGATTGGGGCATGTTTGGCATCGTCCGCGATAAAGACACCTGGATCGCAAAATCCGGAACGATACTTACCGGAGGCTACATAGCGCTCCAGGCTGAAAGCCATCCCATCGATTTCAGAAAGATCCGGCTGCTGGACCTGGAAGGATGTATGGATCCGGAGGCCAAAAATTTCAGGACTTACTTTGTAAAGCATGCTCCGGAAAGATGTGCGTATTGATCATATAGGTGTACTGTCCAGTATAGATATCGCAAAAGGAAATATTCACCATTTCCTGGACCGGGAAGATGACCATTGATGATTACCAGCATCCAGCAGGAATTATAAATTATAAATTATGAATTATTACTGTCCGGTTAAATCTCAAATGACCCTATTTCTAGCATCTAAGTGACTGATTATCAGCGATGATTGCCATCGGACCAAAAAGTAACCCCCTCCGTTCTTATTTCTAATCGGTTTATTGATATTCAAGTGCGATTTTCAATGCATTTCTTCTTGATATCACGGTTTACC
>JBFKOL010000381.1:0-3847 GCA_041628815.1 Saprospiraceae bacterium
ATCCCAATGACATTGAGTCCATCCAGATACTGAAAGGTGCTTCAGCGGCCTCTCTCTGGGGATCCAGGGCAGCTAACGGGGTGCTCGTAATTACTACGAAAAATGGCAAGACGGGTAAACCAAGGATAACCTTTTCCAGTTCGATGTCATTTGATGAGATCACTGAGCGCATTCCAATGCAGGATACCTATGGGAAAGGTCGCAATGGAGTATATGACGAACGCGCTAGCAGGGCGGAAGCATGGGGAGACCGAATTGCAGACCGGTCAGGAGGCGCCGACAACGTAGATACAGGCGGCGAGTATTTTGAAGCCGCAGACGGTACGATTTACTACCCCTTAGCCAATCGAAGTGAAAAAAATTCAAGGGAGACTTTCGTCGATGAAAACTGGAACGCGGTCTTTCAAACCGGACAAACGTTACAAAATGATCTTTCGATCAGCGGGGGGACGGATAAGGCTACTTTTTTCTTTAGCCTTGGACGTGTAGATCAGGAAGGTATCATCCGCGAAAGCGAATACCACAAAACCAATATTCGGCTGAACAACAGAATGTTCTTCAATGACTGGCTCAATATGTCTACCAAAGCGAGTTATGTATCGAGTAGTGCCAACCGGATCCAGCAAAGTTCGAATACGGCTGGTCTCTTGCTGGGCCTATTGCGGAATCCACCCGATTTTGACATACGTGATTACATAGGCACCTATTATGATGACGATGGAGTGGCTAAACCGCGTGCTCATCGCTCTTACAGAAATATGCTCGGAGCCAGTATCAACCCTGGTTACACCAATCCTCTTTGGGCTACCCGCGAACAAAAAAATACCACCGATGTGAATCGATTTCTGATCTCTTCAGAGTTGAACATTTTACCCACCAGCTGGTTTGAGGTCATCCTTCGCGGAGGTGTGGATGTTTACAACGACCGAAGGATTACCTTCTTTCCCATAGGATCTGCTGATGGTGATACAAGAAATGGAGCTTATGGTGAGGACATCATCAACGAGCGTGAGATCAATTTTGACGCAATAGGTCGGGCCAATTTTGAACTTACCGACCAGATTTCATTGAATACAACCGTTGGTTGGAACATCAACGACCGAGTTCGGGATATCAATGAAGCCCTGTTACAAGGGTTCCTTGTAAATTCTACGAAGATCACAACGGATTTAAATACGTCTGCCGATGCTTCGTTCATTGAAAAAAGCAGGAGGTTGATTCGGTCAAACAGGCTTTATGGCGTGTTGTCCTTTGACTTGTTCGATCAGCTATTTGTCAATATTTCGGGGGCAACAGAGGCGGTGTCCAGTGTTACAGGAAGTTTTTTCTATCCTTCGTTTGATGCTGCCTGGCAATTCACCGAATACCTTGGAAGTAATTCTCCGATATCATTCGGAAAGTTGAGAGCTTCCTGGGGACAGGTGGGTATTCAACCCTTTGCCCATCGCACACAGACCCTTCCTGAGGGAGGATTTGGATATTCTACCTATTCTGATGGTGTGTCCATCAACCAGTTTGGCGGAGGATTTCGGATTGACAACGTAGGAAATGATCCCACACTAAAACCGGAGTTGAAAACAGAGTGGGAGATCGGGGCTGACCTCAGGCTCTTTAAAGATGATCTCAGTCTTTCGATGACCTATTACCAGAATGAGATCAAGGATATCTTACTTGTGGTCGGCACAAGTCCTTCTTCGGGATTTGAAGGACTTTACACCAATGCCGGTGCCATGGAGAACAAAGGCTTTGAGGCAGAGCTGGATTACAACCTCTTTAACAAAAGGGATTGGGGTGTTGATCTTTTTGCCAATTTCAGCAGGAATGAAAACCTGGTGACGGATCTCAAAGGTGTAACCTCTGTCGACATCGGTGCGGGCCAATCGGTAAGTAGCCGGGCAGTCGTCGGAGAGTCATTGGGTGTGCTGTGGAGTACCGCTGCTCAACGAAACCCTGATGGTTCGTATGTTCTGAATGAAGATGGATTCCCCATAATTACACCTTCCGAAGGTGTTGTTGGAGATCCAAATCCGGATTGGCGTGCTGGTTTCGGGTTCAGGGCTCATTACAAGAAGTTTACCTTGTCGACGCTTTTTGACCATCAGCAGGGTGGTGATTTTTCCTTTAGGACGTTGTTCGTTCTCGGACGCTTCGGTACAACTGCTGAAACGGCTGTGGAGACCATGTTGGAGCAAGATATCGTCAACTATGATGGTGATGTCATACCTGCTGGCACCTTGGTACGTGGTAATATTTTCGACTATGGTGGAGGACCCGTTTTGCGCGATGAAGCCTGGTACAGGACGGGACCTGGAGGAGGCTTTGGTGATGGGAAGATCTATGAATTCGCCATCTACGACGCTACCAATACACGTCTTCGCGAATTGTCCTTGGGTTATACGCTTGATACACCGGGATTTAGAAATAAGACCAAACTTGGCTCGATTTCATTTTCTGCTACAGGAAGAAATCTTTTTGTCTGGGACGACATAGAAGGCGTCGACCCGCAAGTCAACCAGTTTGGTGTAGGTAACTCACGTGGATTGGATTACTTTACCAATCCGAGTACGAAGTCATTCTTGTTCACTGTAAAAGTTGCCTACTGATGATTGCTAACTTCAATATTCCAACAATGAAAAATACTTTCAAATGGATCGTCTTTGCTTTCTGTTTCGTCCTCGTTTCGTGTGAAGATCTGGTGGACGGCATCAATGACAATCCCAATGCAATAACGGCGGACGACATCGAACCGCAATTGTTTCTGACTGGTGCCCAGCTAGCGAATATTTCTTTTCAATTGGGTCATTTGAGTCGGATATCAGCCATGTATTCCGGTCAGCTCTTTGGTTTCGCATCGGTTTATGGAGATGTCTATCGGTACAACATATCTACTGCTGAGGCGAGTTCTTCATGGGATAAAGTTTATGTGGGTGTTGTAACCAATACACGGCATATCATCAACAATGCACCGAATGACAACCTGCTGAAAGGGATTTGCAAAGTTTTGGAAGCCCATGCCATAGGTTCGGCAGCGTCTGTATTTGGTGATGTACCCTATAGTGAGATCAACAACAGTGATATTGCCGACCCTGTCTTTGATCCGCAGATATCTGTGTTCAATGCATTGCAATCTCTGCTTGACGATGCCATCTTAGATTTGGGTGCCGCCAATTCTCGACCATTGGTCGAAGACATCCATTTCAATGGCAATGCGATCAAATGGCGAGAGGCGGCTTACTCTCTTAAGGCGCGCTTGTATATGCATACTCGGGAATATGCTGCGGCCTATACAGCTGCACAGCAAGGCATTTCTTCTCCTGACAACAGTTTCAGATATGTTCCTAGAGGATCGGGAAGCTCTACCGACGACAAAAACCAGTTTTGGACAACGTTATCTGGATCGAGGGGTGGTGACATCGGATCCGGCGATAGTTATCTCACGCAGTTACTGGACCCGGACAGTCCTGTCTATCGTGGGAACGCTAAAACCGATGAGACCGCCAGATCTGGATATAGCTATGTGGTAGAAACAGACGGTTTGTCCAACAGTGGTATCATCGAACAGTTTGAACCGCAAAATCTCGTTTCTTACCAGGAGAACCTTCTGATATTGGCAGAGTCTGGTGCTCGAACACAGTCTTTCAATGTGGGTCTCGGACATCTCAATACGTTGAGAGCCTATTATAATACCGGTGCCCACCTGAATGCCAATTTTTCTTCAGAACCTTTGCTTTATGAAGACTATGTTGAGGCAGACTTCGTGTCTGGTGGAATCGAAAACACAGATGGCATCGCTCGCGACAGGGCTTTGTTAAGGGAAATAATTGAGGAAAGATACATCACCGGTTTC
>JBFKOL010000382.1:0-3835 GCA_041628815.1 Saprospiraceae bacterium
ATGACCTCTACGCATTTTGGAATGGACTTCTAACCAAGTCCTTGAATAGAACAATCCGCGAAAATGGCCATTCTGCCCTTGTTAATCTCGCCTCAAAAGAATATGCCAAAGCAGTTGATTTCAACAAAATCAAGGTACCGGTAATTCACATAGATTTTAGGGAAGAAAAGAACGGTAAGCTGAGATTCTTTTCTTTCAACGCCAAAAAAGCCAGAGGTCTAATGACACGCTTTGCGATAAAAAACAGATTGACAAACCCGGAACATCTGAAAGCTTTCGACATCGAAGGATATCTATATTCCGCGGACCACTCAGACCAAGACCACTGGACTTTTATAAGATAGATTTGAAGGATCGATGTTCATGTATCGCTGTTTTGTATCTGTTCATCTAAATTGCTCCATTCTACTTCTAATAGAAAAAGAGAGTTGGGTGAATAGCTGTAATTTTGCAAGATGACCGGAGATAGTCTATATGAACGTGCGCGAAAGCGAGTGAAGTCCAGGAAGAAATTCTATTCTCACATTTTCTCCTGGATCATCATGTCTGCTTTTTTCATCCTTTTGAACATCTACACCTCCGACTACTTCTGGGCTATATTTCCAATTTTAGGCTGGGGAATCGGTGTGGCATTCCACGGCATTCAGGTTTTTTCCGACGAATGGGAAGACCAGGAAATTGAAAAAGAATATAACCGTCTTATCCAGAAAGGAATGCGCAGACACGGCGATGGAGAAGAGGAACCGCTTGAAGACTTCAGAGAATTGCGAAAGCAATGGGAAGAGAAGGACTTCGTTTGAAAGCCGGATTCGTCGTGTGTCCTTAGATTCCTTTCCTCCTGATTAGAGATGAATAAGGATGATGCTGCGTATATTTACATCCTGACCAGGTGAAAAATCCACAATCAAGGTATCATGGCGGATCATCAAAATCGCGATAAAATCAGGCGAAAAATCCACGAGATTATCTTCGAGGCAGATACGGATTCAGGTAAAGTCTTCGACGAGGTACTGCTCATCTTGATTGGATTGAGTGTCATAGCCGCTGCCATCGAGACGATACCCAACATTCACCATGATTTACAGCACAACCTCATCATCTTTGAGTGGATATTCACACTTATATTTACGATTGAGTACATTTTGCGCATCTATTCCACCCTGCGGCCCTATAAGTACATTACAAGTTTTTACGGCGTAGTGGATCTTTTGGCCATCGTCCCAACGTACCTCAGTCTTTTTTTTGCCGGATCACAAGCACTGATTATTATAAGGGCTCTCAGATTACTCAGGATCTTCAGGATATTCAAAATGGGAAAATACGTGGATTCGAGTCAGATTATCATAAGGTCCATGAAATTGTCGCTACCCAAGATCACAGTATTCCTTTATTTCATCTTACTGGTAGTGTGTATTTTTGGGGCGATCATGTATCTCGTCGAAGGATCTACCAATCCCAGTTACGACAGCATCCCAAGAAGCATTTATTGGGCGATTGTGACCATTACAACTGTAGGATTCGGAGACATCACACCCAATACTTTCGTCGGTCAATTTCTGTCGGCCATCCTGATGATACTGGGTTATGCAGTGATCGCGGTACCAACGGGGATTGTGAGCAGTGAAATAATCACCAGTCGAAGAAAAAGTATTTCAACACAAACTTGTATGTACTGCAGTGCGGAAGGGCACGATGATGACGCGAAATACTGTAAATATTGTGGAGAGCAAATCAATCCGGTTACCGAGGAGGATGAAGGTTAATGTCTCTGAGATGTATGAATCAGAGTGTGTTTAGTCTGATTTTCACCAACGGATCAAGGCACTACCCCAGGTAAATCCACTTCCGAAAGCCGCCAGGCAAACAAGATCCCCTTTCTTAATTTTTCCTTCATCGCGAGCCTCGCACAATGCTATCGGTATAGAAGCCGCAGTGGTGTTTCCGAATTTCTGAATATTGTTGTGCACCTGGTCGTCCCTCAACCGAAGAATTTTCTGGACAAATTGACTGATACGCAAGTTTGCCTGATGCGGTATCAACATGTCGATATCAGATGGCTTGTATCCGGCCTTATTCAAAGCTTCCATGATCACCTCAGGAAACTTTCTCACGGCAGTCTTGAATACCAAGGGGCCATTCATATTGGGGTAAATGAGGTGGTCATCAATCATTTTTTGAGTGATATAAATTCCCCCTGGCGTATCCGTATCAGGAAATCCAAAAGCCTCCTTTCCCAGGTGATGGCCACCATGGGATCCTGGTGTGATCATAGCCAGTTCTTCTGCATCGGTTCCATTGCTATGGAGGTGGGTAGTGAGAATTCCTTCTTCTTCCGTGGGTTGCAATATAGCAGCACCGGCACCATCACCAAAAATCACAGTCACATTGCGTCCGCGTGTATTGAAATCAAGACCCATTGAATGCATCTCTGCACCGACAAGAAGAATATTCGTGTATTGCCCCGTTTTGATAAACTGATCTGCTACACTCAGTCCGTAAACAAATCCTGAACACTGGTTCCTTATGTCAAGCGCGCCGGCTTCCTGTTCCGTGATTCCAAGTTCTCTCTGCACGAGCACGCCACACCCTGGGAAAAAATAATCGGGGCTGAGGGTGGCAAAAATGATGAAATCAATATCCTCCTTTGAAATACCCGCATCCTCGATGGCCATCTCTGCGGCTCGTGCTCCCAAAGTAGTGGTCGTCTCTTCGTGTTTTTTGGCATACCGGCGTTCAATGATGCCCGTTCTTTCCTGAATCCACTCGTCAGAAGTGTCCATATATTTGGCGAGCTCATCATTGGTCACCCTTCTTTCCGGAACATAATATCCGAGTCCAGCTATTCTTGTATTTGGCATGAGCATAGCGATTTGTGTATTTACGGATTGAGAAGTGGTCCTGCATCGTTCCATTGTGCCTCCTACGGTCTATCCAATGCATGCCGGACAACAGGAACGAAAGATAGAAAAACTTTACACTACCTTGGGAGCCTGGTTGTATGCCAAAATAAGGTCATGTTCTTTATATCTCCCTGACTCACCTTCTTGCAAGAATAAGGTGGTGGTACAATAAATCTGATTTTAGGGTATCCAGTTTACCTGTCGTACTTAAATACCCCTGGGCTAATGTGCCAAACATAAATCCATTCCGTCATTTCGGACCAACTGAAAAAGGAAAAATGAAAGACGAAATAAAATTCTTTAGTTCCAACCTGAGTTCCAAATGATTGATCCTCGCCCGAAACCATTGCCAAACCAAAAATGATCGGGCATCTCTATCCCGCAAATAATGAAAGAATAAACCTCTGAAGATCTTGGTATCCAATGGTTTTTTCGCCTGCTAACAAGCATATTTTTTATACACTAACGCACTAAATTCGCAGTTCACAAAAACTCTACCCCTCCAGTTGGCGTTAATACTGCATCATGCACTAAACCAAAAAACAGTTACGTGAATCAGCTAATGAGGTACTGGCAGCGTTGGAAAAAGGAGCAGTCTGAAGGAAATACAGTTATGAACAAATCTACATGGGAGTTGCCCGGTAAGATTCTCTTAATGGTTATGTTGTTTTTGTCAACTTGGTCGCTTTCTGGGCAAGGTGTGACCAAGGTAACGGGCAATGTGTACGACAGGGAAACGGGAGAGCCGCTGCCTTTCGTGAATGTATTTTTTAAAAATACAAGTGTAGGCACCACCACAGATCTGGACGGCTATTTCGAGATCGAATCCCGTTTTGTTACAGATTCACTCAGCGCTTCATTTCTCTCGTATAAGACGGAAACCATTCCCATAAGAATAGAAGAAAGGAATACGGGCCTAAGGATATTTCTTTCTC
>JBFKOL010000383.1:0-3833 GCA_041628815.1 Saprospiraceae bacterium
CCACCGCTACGTAAAAAAAAGGAGCTTTGATTATCTTGGCGACTAGGATAAGTAGTAAGCAATGGATTATTATCCAGACCACTCCCACCGCAAATAGACCCAGATTATTGAATATTTCACCCAGGTTCATCTTCATTCCTATGGTAGTGACCAGGATGAAAATAAATACTGTACCCCAGTCCGAGGCACCCACGCCTTCCAACTTCCGTGCCCTTGTAAAACTAAGTCCGAAACCAATAGAAGTTGAAAATACAATCAACCAAAAGAAACCCGATAAAAGCGAATTCAGCCGAATCGCCTCAATAGCTTCGCGCCATGTTTCAAAGAGTGGGACGATGCCTTCAGCAAAGAGGTGAGATAGCGCCACAGCGCCAAAGGCTACACCCCCTAAAATGAACAAATCTGAAGTCTTGGGTATTTTCGCAATGCTCGCCTGATAGTTGGCAACTCTCGTTTTCAAGTCTTCTATGGCACTGGTATCTGCTTTTAGCCAAGAATCTATCTTTCTGGTGATCCCGGCGCCATAGATAAGGAACCCAAACCATACATTGCCAACGATAATATCCACAATAATCATTGTTCCGAACAGATTGTCGTCTACATTAAAGATTTCTTTCATGGCGGTCTGATTGGCACCTCCGCCAATCCAGCTGCCTGCGACGGTTGACAATCCACGCCATATTTCATCCGGTGTAGCGACAAATAAATCAGGTGCCACATAGATGATGGTAAAAAGTGCAATAGGTCCGCCAATAATAATACCCACAGTAGCCGTCGCAAACATGATCAGCGCCTTAGATCCCAAATTCATGATGGCTTTTAAATCAATACTGAGGCACAGCAAAACGAGACTGGCTGGCAACAAGTATCTCGAGGCCACAAAATACAGTTGGGACTTATCCGGATCAATCAATCCCAAAGGCCAATTGAATAAAGCGGGAATGAAATAGCACGCCAATAAAACAGGAAAGAAGCGGTAAAATTTTTTCCAAAAGGGATGGTCCAGCCTGGAAGTATAAAATACCACTCCCAGTATAGTCATAAGGATTCCAAATACAATGGCATCATTCGTGATCAAAGCAAATTCGTTGATCGGGTCAATATACAAATAGATCCTGTTGAAAAGGATAACTGGGATTGGTTACTTTAGACATTGTTTGACTATGGAAAGACAAACCTATACGCTGAAGGCTGGGAACATTAACCGGCTCGATATCCGAACCGAGGAATTACCGGACCCAGAAACAGGCCAGGTCCTCGTCGAAGTAAAGGCGATTGGGTTGAATTTTGCCGATGTTTTTGCCGTCCTGGGTCTATACAGCGCCACACCTGAAGGTACATTTATTCCAGGTTTGGAATTTGCTGGCGTTGTCCTTAAAACTGGTAGTGGTGTCAATCATCTGAAACAAGGCGACAGAGTCATGGGTTGCACGAGATTTGGGGCCTACGCGACACATGTCAAGATTTCCTCGGAATACCTAATTCCTCTTCCGGATCAATGGTCGTTTGATGAAGGAGCCTCTTATCTGGTGCAAGTCTTAACAGCTTACTATGGACTGGTCACTCTTGGCAACCTTTCAAGTGATCAAACCGTTTTGATACATTCGGCAGCAGGCGGTGTCGGTATATGGGCCAACAGGATTGCTAAAGCAAAGAATTGTTATACAATTGGAACCGTTGGCCATGCTTCGAAGTGCACCCTGACAAGACAGGAGGGAGTTGACAAGACGATCATTCGAGAGAAAAAGACATTTGATAGTGAATTGAAAAAAGCACTTGGTAGCAGACCTTTAAATATTATCATGGAGTGCATTGGCGGAACAATCTTAAAAGTCGGATGGAAAAATCTAGCGCCCATGGGCAGAATGATCGTGTATGGTTCTGCGCATTATGGAAAAAGAGAGGATCGACCATTTTATCCTCGCTTAATGTGGAAATACATATTTCGACCCAGGATTGATGTCCAGAAAATGATTAAAGAGAACAAATCGTTGATGGCGTTTAACCTCATCTATTTATTTGAGCACACTGCACTGATGCAACACACATTGGGTCAAATCGAATCGCTTAATTTGGGTAAACCCATCATTGGCCATCGCTTTTCATTTGAACAATTGCCCGAGGCATTGAAGATGTTTCAATCTGGATCAACTACCGGAAAAGTTGTTATTCAGTTGAAATAGACTGATTTATCGTCTCTTACTTTTCTAATCCGAGTATTGCCTCACCCTGTTCAAACACAATATCAACAGGGATCCCGGCCTCAGACAAGCGATTTAAGTCTGATTGTAGATCCTCCATGATCATAGCCTTTTCGGTAACGAGTTTGGTAACCCCTTCATAATCCCCATCTCCCTGCAAGGTGAGAATCAAAGTAGAAAGCTCTTCCATGGCTTCTGAGAATCGGTCGAAGTTAACTCGGTATTTTCCATTTTCAGGGTTTTTATCCAGTGCACCACGTTCGTTCAGATAATTGAACCGAATCATATTGGCTTTGCCATGAGCCGAAGATGCCCCGAAACGAACCGAACGAAATACAGATGCCATAAAGGTGACATAATAGTCATGAATGTCGCCTTCAATCTCTCCCTGGTCAAACAGTTGTTTGATCATGAAAAGACCGAGCATGTCCGCTTTTCCTTCTTCCAGGGCTGAAGCGTGTTCTTTAAGCGCTGTCCGCACTGTACCGCGGCCATTGATCGTATTTTTGATTCCTAAGCCGTGAGCTACTTCGTGAAACATGGTATTGGAAAAAAAAGCATCAAATGTGATGTGTTCCCGTTGGGATTCATCGATGAGCATGTCCGCAATCGGGATAAGAATTTTATCGAATTTTGCACGCATTGCGTTTTTTAATTGAAGGCGCCTGGTACCCTTGGCGAGCTGCACTTCTTCATCGTTGGGCAAATTGATGGCAATGGTCTTACTGCCTGCATTACAATCTCCGGCATAATAAACTACATCGTAGGCATTTAACTCTGTATCAGTCCCAGGTTTTTCTCGCTTGTAAGCTTCAGGAACAGGTAAATTTTGCTGGAGTCCAGGGAGAAAAGAACCGTATTTCGCAAGTCTTTGGCTCCATTCCATATCCTTTACAAGCACATATGCTTCATGTGCAGCTTTGTATCCAAAGAGTTGATCTTCATATGTTTCAATGGGGCCGATAACGACATCGATTTGATTCGTCTTCATATCCAACCATGCCATATCGCTTTCCTGGAATTCGTCCGTTATGAGGGCTTCGGCCCGCAGACGCAAATAGTTTTTTAAGCCTTCATTTTCCGCCAGTTCTGCTGCCTCGCGCAAGAGCCCGGCCACTTGCTCCATTTCTTCCTTGAACATTTGGTGATAGGGAATTGCCTCCAATCCTCCATCATCATTTCTGCGTATATAGGTATACAGGGATTCCTTGCCATCCAGTTCGGCGGACTCAAATTCTTCCTTGGTCATGTCGGCCGGATAGAAGTTAGCACCGGCTGGTTTTGGACCCACACCTTCAATAAAAGGCGCATTGTTGCCGAGACGGTCCCAGGGACCATAGTTGATCATAGCGAAGGCTTTTAATTCATCATCGTCGATGCTCCCCAACAATGCTTCCTTGTCGCCATAGGCATCAAACCAGAACAATTCATCCATGATTGCCGAAGCTTCAATGAGTAGCTTTATCATCTCCCTCTGATTGTCGGACAGCCTCGATAAATCGGTGGTAAGACTAAATGGGGTGTATTTGTTGAGGAGTGCTGCATTTTCCGCGGACGGAGCAGATTGCCAGTCGAAAAAATCAAAAAGTGTAGGTACAGTTTCCTTTTTGGGCTCGGCACAACCCACTATCC
>JBFKOL010000384.1:0-3833 GCA_041628815.1 Saprospiraceae bacterium
CAACGGTGTTGGAAAATCTACCTTATTCCGGATGATTGTCGGTGAAGAGCAACCCGACAATGGCAAAATCGTCGTAGGAGATACGGTCCAGATAGCCTACGTCGATCAGACCCATAAGGACCTGATACCGGAAAAAACCGTTTACGAAGTGGTCAGTGGCGGAAATGACTCTCTACAAATCGGCAATCGAGAACTGAATGCCCGTGCCTATGTCAGTAAGTTCAACTTCTCCGGTTCCGATCAGCAAAAAAAGGTTGGCGTTCTATCCGGCGGTGAACGCAACAGGTTGCATCTTGCCATTACACTTAAAGAAGGCGGCAATGTCATGTTGCTCGATGAACCTACGAACGACATCGACGTCAATACCTTGCGAGCCCTTGAAGAAGCCATCGAGAATTTTGCCGGCACTGTATTGATCATTTCGCACGACAGGTGGTTTATTGACCGTCTGGCAACCCATATTTTGGCATTTGAAGACGAAGGAGAAGTCGTCTACTTTGAAGGTAATTTTACCGATTATGAAGATGCAAAGAAAAAAAGACTTGGTGACATTACACCTAGAAGGCCCCGATTCAAAACCTTGATTTAATAGCGATCATCCTTATCCATGCGGAAACTCGTCGCGACAATCGCCACTTTTTTTACCGGTAGCTTTGTCTACTTTTTGTCCAAACTGTTGTATTTTTTTGTTCCGGGTGTGGATGTTTATGGAGGACCCAACCTCTGGCTGTTCTTATTGGGGAATTGTTTGGCATTATGGGCGATGGTCAAACTTGGCGCAAAAATGGGAGCGGGAGATAGGTATTCCATCGGATGGGCGATCGGTCTCTATACCTTGTACCAGTTTGTTCGATTGGTGCTGGTGCCTGCAATACCCTGGTATTTTTACGTCATGCAGGTGCTATTAGGACTTTTAGCCCTACTATACCTTCGGCGGATTATCTGAATTCAAAACGTGCCATCGTCCATCGCGGTGTACCAGGACGAACGGCCCGCTAACATTGATAGTCCATGATACCCGTTGATTGCGGAAGTGTTCCCAGGCGTGAGGAAATTTATCTTTCGGAATTTTGTGTCCAAGGGTGATGTGCGGGTAGTATTTCGGGCGCAAGCGTACCTTAATGGCCATCGCAGATAACGATTCGTATAAGGCCGATCTCAATAGCTCCAATTCCTGATTTCTTTCAACATCTACAAAGATGACCCTGTCTTCAAAATGCGAGATTCCCCTGGTTTGGATGACTGCACCTTCGTCTTCATGATTTTGTAATAACTCTTCCAAAGTTGACTCACCTTCTATTGCCATCCAGAAAGGTGGTATTAATGTGATGTGTGGAGGGCTGTTCAGACTCCTGCAAACGCCGAATTCACTACACATGACATCCTGCAATTCTCTCACTGCTTGAGCGGCATGTTTATTTAAAAGACACGCAATAAAATACAGTCTGCGTATTGACATGAGAGAAAAATAGATACTTCAACACAAATCACGATGCTTATCGATGAATATCCCCTTTTAGACGTATCTGAATATACATCGCTCGATATAATTACCATACTTCAATAGGTATGATTAGTTTTTGAGCATGAAAAGGGATTCTTTCATAATTGGACTGCTTATCATAATAGCCAGTACCCTGTGGTCACAAGAGCCTAATTCGAAAAAGGTCGATCTCGCTTCCGTTCACAGCTACATAGATTCTCTGGCACTTGCTGAAATGGATAATGCCCACATTCCGGGATCTGTTATCGTGGTTATCCAGGACAGCTCCGAGGTATATATTAAAGGATTCGGATTTGCGGATGTAGAAAATCAGGTTTCTGTAGATCCTACTCTCACCGGTTTCAGAATCGCCTCTGTCACGAAGACTTTTACGGCAACCGCCGTGATGCAATTGGTCGAAAAGGGGTTGATCAATGTACACACACCTATCTCCAATTACTTGCCGGATGACAATTTTTCCTTTTTGAAGGATGAACCAATGACCGTTCATCAATTATTGACACATACGGCAGGAATCGATTTGACCGACATTGGAGATGCAGCCCTTACGCCCGACAAGGTCATCGACCTGGAGTCGTTGGCGCGGTACCACATTCCAGACCAGGTCCATCCGCCTGGTCAGGTCCACAGCTATTCCAATTTCGGTTATGCACTACTGGGATACCTCATCCAGGCTGTGTCCGGTCAAACCTACGAGACATACATGGACGAAAATATACTGAGACCACTGGGTATGGTTTCGAGCAGTTTTTTGCAGCCGCTGCCTGCCCCCTTTGCCGATAATCTGTCGAAGAGCTATACCTGGCAGAATGGATACGAGGCCATACCGCGCGATTTTACAAATACGGTTCCCGGAGGAGGGCTTATCACATCTGGAAATGATATGGCTCATTATATGCTCATGCATCTAAATGCTGGCTCCTGGGATTCGACCCAAATTTTTCATTCCAATTCACATAATGTGCTGACAAGCCAGCAATACGGGTCGGAGGGAACCAGCTATGGCGTCTGTTATGCATTTTTCGAAAATGGATGGACCGGGAGAAGGAGCCTCGACCATTCGGGGGCACAGTTGGGTTTTTTGAGCCTTATGGTCTTGATTCCCGAAACCGGTACGGGAGTATTCATTGCACAGAATACGCGCGAAAAAGCAGGTGCCTTTCGATACAACTTAACCAGGGCCATCCTGGACACCTTGTTACAAAGGAAACCCCGAGAAATCAACCTGCCAGGTCCTTCAGACGAATTGAGAACAATCGCATCGAATTATACGGGCAGATACCAACAAATGAATTACCCACACAGTTCTTTTGAAAAACTCGGCACCCTGTTTGGGTTTTACAATTCGGCATATAAAGTCAGATATCACAAAGACGGATTTCTCACGCTCAACGGTGATCAATACTCCATGATCAACGAGCGAGTGTTTCATGTCAACGACACCTTAAGCCCCTGGAATATCAGTTTCGAATTGGACGATGCAGGTCGCGCACAACGAATCATTGCGGGCACCTTATCCTACGTTCGCACACCATGGTATCACAACAAAAAGTTCTGGCAACGATTCATGGCATTCTCCCTGGCTTTGTTATTCATCCATGTCCTGCAAAAGTCCATCAGGTGGTCTTACCGTAAAATAAAGAAGCAAGGTGCTTCAGAAACCAGCGACCTATACACCAAGTGGCTTTATCTTACGGGTTTACTACTGGTGCTGGGTATTGCGGGCATATTTTTAAACCTTGCCCTATACCGGGGACAATTGGCCGACTATGGGGTGCCATTGGGTCTGAAGTTGGCCTTAGCCATCAATACACTTGGCGCTTTGCTCACTTTGTATGCACCGATTGCCATTTTCAGGACATGGAGGGTTAAAAAACACCCTGTAATAGTGAAATTGTGGGCGAGCATTGTGATGCTGTCCTTATTGTCAACAACCATTGGCTTAGCCTACCACAATGTAATCGGATTTCAATTCTAAAATCCAGGTTTGACCTTTAGTCAGCCGATCCAGAAGACGTCCATTTTATACCTATTAAGGATTCTGTATGATCCATTGACCGTTCAATGCCCATTAGTCTCTATTTTTGTATCCTGTAAATATGAGCACGAAAAGCAGGATATACTGGTCATTCGCAGGAATACTTCTGATCGCAACCTGGATCATGTTCAGACCCATTGATGATCCGGTGTGGCAGATTACCACTGATCAGGACAAAATAAAAGCAAAGAAAACCTGGTTGGAATATTTGAGGGCTCAACGAGACACCTCTTTTATACCACCAAACATCGTATTAATACTTGCCGATGATCTGGGATTCACCGATATCTC
>JBFKOL010000385.1:0-3832 GCA_041628815.1 Saprospiraceae bacterium
ACCAGGTAGAAGGGGATATCGTTCTAAAGGTTATTGATGAAGGAAAGCCTAAGAATGTACATATCAGGGAGGGTGAAATTTATCTTTTGCCTTCTGGTATTCCCCATTCACCACAACTCGGTCCCAATACCATTGGTATGGTGATAGAACAAAAACGCCCGGAGGGCGTGTTGGATGGACTCGCCTGGTATTGTGAAAATTGTCACAATGAGCTGTATCGCGAGCCTTTTCAACTGGAGGATATCGAAAAGGACCTACCTGAAATTTTCAAACATTTTTATTCCAGCAAAGCACTGCGGACATGTCAAAATTGCGGAACAGTCATGTCGCCACCAGTGGCAAAATCGGGCTAACAAGATAAAAGTATGTACATCTAAATGAGGATCAACGGTCATTCACATGTATTGCCTTACCCTGAGGAGATTCCTCAGTTCATGAAAGACAACCAGATATTTTGGGTTGACGAAAACAGGCAATATATGATGAAGAAGAATTGGAAGCGCCCAGTCACTCATTCCAGTTTCTTTCTTCATGAAAAGCTGGACTGGATGGAGAAAAATAAGATTGACCATGCTGTTGTGCTGACCCTTTCACAACTGTACGGCAATGGGCTCAGACTCGAAGAAATGAAGAAAGTGTTGCGCTTCCAGAATGATTTCAACGCCTCACTGCAGAGGGACCATCCCAAAAAGTTTACCTGTGGATTTGTTGTTCATGCAGGCTATGTAAGATCCGCCTTGTGGGAAATTGAAAGGTGCGTTGAGGAGTTAGATTTGAGAGTTCTCTGTTTGCCCACTCAATACATGGATTCCATAGGAAAATGGCGGACGGTTTTCGAAGAAGAAACTGAACCCATACTCGAGTTGGCAAATCATTATGGCATTGCTATTGAAGTACATCCTTATGATGGAGAACAGTTCATATTACTCGAGAATACGGCGTGGCGTTTTCATCTCATCTGGATGTTGGCCCAATGTGCTGACGCTTATCATTTTTATACCCTGAACGGCTACCATGATAAGTTTCCCAATGTGCGGGTAGCCTTTGCTCACGGTGGTCAGCTTGCCCAAGTCAATCTTGGCAGGAGAATACAGGGTTTTGACGGCAGGCCTGACCTTTTTGAAGGTAAGGTTCATCCACGCAGGGCGGTCGGGCATCGCAATATATTCTTCGATACGCTGGTGCACGACACCTGGTCACTCGAACTCATGATTAATAGACAGGGAGGGACGGGACAGATATTTGTTGGGCTCGACGATCCTTATCCCCTTGGTGAGATGGAATCTGAACCCCAGTCTTCCTACCCGGGCAAGCTACTTGACCTGGCTTTGGAAAAAGGAATCATCAGCCGAGACCATTATGTAGATATGTGGAGTACCAATGTCATGCGCTGGCTGGGAGCAGATAAGGATCATGCAATGAAACAAAGAATTATTCAGGAATGATACATGCGGCAACATCACCTGATGCCTTGAGGAAGGCGAAACAAATGGATGACAGGGATCCGCTGGCTCATTACAGGAGTTTATACCACATGCCCAAATCCGAGGATGGCAAACCACTCATCTATTTTTGTGGCAACTCTCTTGGGTTGCAACCCAAGTCTGTCGAGTCCGACCTTAATCAAGAACTCCACGACTGGAAAAAACTCGGGGTGGAAGGACACTTCAAGGGGAAGCATCCCTGGTTAGAGTACCACACCGATATCAGCCAAATGATGGCCAATATTGTAGGGGCTATGCCGCATGAAGTTGTGCTGATGAATACCCTGACAGTGAACCTCCACCTTATGATGGTATCTTTCTACCGTCCAGCTGGTGACCGGTGCAAGGTGTTGATGGAGTCAGATGCTTTTCCGTCCGATAGGTATGCAGTCGCCTCCCACTTGGCATCGCGCGGTATTGATCCTGAAAAATGCATTGTAGAACTCAAACCCCGTGATGGCGAATACTGCCTTAGGACGAGCGACATCGTTCAAGCTATTGAAAAACATTCCGGTCAACTAGCACTTATCCTTATCGGCAACTCGAATTACTACACCGGGCAGCAATTCGACATGAAAGAAATCACCCGAAGCTGTCACCAAAACGACTGTTTGGTAGGATTTGATTGTGCCCATGGAGCAGGTAATCTCGTTTTGGATCTTCACGATAGCGGATGCGACTTTGCCGTGTGGTGTACATACAAATACCTCAACTCGGGCCCAGGCAGTATAGCGGGATGTTTTGTACATGAAAGACACAGTCGAAGCTTTGACCTGCCCAGATATGCTGGATGGTGGGGACATAACCGGTCGACTCGCTTCCTGATGCGTGATGGCTTTGATCCATTGCCGGGTGCGGAGGGATGGCAGTTGAGCAATCCACCTATTCTTTCAATGGCCCCAATGCGATCTTCACTGCGCTTGTTCAACGAAGCGGGAATGGATCGCTTGCGCGACAAATCCGTAAAGTTGACAGGATTCCTTTATATGCTCCTTGAAGGCATGAAAAACGACCGTATAAAAATCATTACACCGGGAAACCCTTCAGAGCGTGGATGCCAGTTGTCAATCTGTGTTGAAAACAGTAAGAAAGATCTCTTCGATGCCATCACAAATGCTGGTGTGGTGGCTGATTGGCGCGAACCCGGGGTAATCCGGGTATCTCCTACGCCCATGTATAATTCATTTTCAGAAGTTTACCGATTCGTCGAAATTTTGAAAAAAGTGTTGGTTTGAACAGGAATGAAAAAGCCGTAGTCGTCGGTGCGGGTTTGTGTGGGACATTGCTTGCCCTGAGGCTTGGACAAAGGGGTATTCCTGTCCATGTAGTTGAGAAGCGGCCGGATCCGCGAACGGTGCAAATGGCGGGAGGCAGATCCATCAATCTTGCACTGTCGTCTCGAGGTTTTATGGCGCTAAGAATGGCCGGCCTTGAAGAAAAAGCAAGAGCTATTTGCATGCCGATGGAAGGACGTATGATCCATCCCTTGAATGAGAGCCCGTTTTTTTCAAGATACAGCGCACGCCCCGAAGAATACATCAACTCTATCTCGAGGGCCGACCTGAATATACTTTTGTTGGAAGAGGCAGACACTCATCCCCATGTGCAATTGGAATTCGAGGCACGATGTACGGACATAGCTTTGAAGGACGGAAAAATCTCCGTTATGAACGGCAATACTGGAATAAGCAGAGACATTTCAGGTACGGCTGTCTTCGGCACGGATGGAGCAGGATCGGTAGTAAGAAGTGCCATGCGCAAAGACACAAAAAATCTTTTGTTTAATTATTCACAACATTTTCTTCGGCATGGATACAAGGAATTAACCATTCCACCTGCTTCAGGGGGCGGTTTCAGAATCGAGAACAACGCACTCCACATTTGGCCTCGAGGAAACTTCATGACAATAGCCCTGCCTAATCTTGACGGCAGTTTTACCGTGACCATGTTTCATCCCTACGAGGGTGAAGCAGGATTTAACATCCTGGATACATCACAAAAAGTGCGTGGATTTTTTAAAAAATATTATCCGGATCTTCTTACTTTGATACCAGGACTTGATCAGGAATATTTTACAAATCCTACAGGTCTTCTCGGTACAATCAAATGCTATCCTTGGCAAGCTTATGGAAAAGTTTGTCTGATGGGAGATGCTGCTCATGCCATAGTACCCTTCTATGGACAGGGTATGAACGCTTCTTTTGAAGATGTAAGGGTGTTTGATGACATACTGGAAGAGTACGGTACCGATTGGGAGAAGGTATTCAATACTTTCCAGGATCAAAGAGTGAAGAATACCGATGCCATTGCAGACCTCGCCTTGGATAATTTCGTCGAAATGCGAGATC
>JBFKOL010000386.1:0-3827 GCA_041628815.1 Saprospiraceae bacterium
AGGCCTTTGACGATGCCAAAGATTTTTATCGCAAACAAAAAGCGAACAACCAGAAGGACGCCGGGCTCAAACAATGGACATGGAAAGGACCGGGCAACATCGGCGGCCGGGTACGGGCACTGGCCATTCGCGACAACGGCAACGGTGTAGATGAAATTTTTGCCGGTTCGTCAGGAGGAGGCATGCTCCACTCTACCGATGCGGGAAACACATGGTCTTATGTAAGCGATTTTCTGCCTTCCCTGGTAATAACCTCCATAGCCATCGACCCCGCCAACACCGACCGGATGTTTGCATCGACCGGCGATGGTTTCGGCGGCAGCAATTCGATCCCTGGGGCGGGCATTCTTTTCAGTGTCGATGGCGGAGAAAACTGGGGCACGCTCCCGGGCACCTCAGAATGGTACTATGTTAACAAAGTGATCATCGATCCTCATGATCCGGCTACGCTTTATGCTGTACGAACCGATGAAGACGATGACCTGAACAGACTCAATTTTGGCTCGATTGAACGAAGCACTACCGGAGGACTTACCTGGGAAAACGGATGGTTTACTGTTAACCCGGCCCTGGACATCGAAGTGGATCCCTGGGATCCGGAAAATGTGCTTGTAGGAACAAGTAATGATGTTTATAAGTCCACCGTTAACAATGGAAATTGGAGTTTTAATCCTGTGGCAGGTATGACTGGTAATAAAAGAATGGAAATAGCCTTTGCTCCCAGTGCTGTCGATGTCGTTTATGCACTGGCAGAAGTCAACAATGGCAGCTTTTACCGGTCCCTGGATGGTGGCTCAACGTGGACATTACGGAGCGATACCACGGATATGGGACCCATCATGTGGCATTACAACAGCTTGTTCGTTGATCCCAACCTTTCAAGCCGCGTGATTGCCGGTGGAATAGACATCTACCGCACAACCGACGCGGGATTGTCGTTCACAAAAATCAGTAATTGGGAAACCTTTCATGAAGGTATGGGTGCCCATGCTGATAACCACATTTTTGTGCCTTCAGTGAATTACAGCATGTCCAGCCCGGTAGTGTATGTCGGCAACGATGGAGGCGTTCAAAGAATGGACAGTATATGGACTGAAAGAAACAGGGGATGGCACAACCTGGCCAACACCACTTTTGGTGTCACCCAGTTTTACGGTGCCGACGCAAAAAAGGACGGCAGCCTGTTCATCGGGGGCACCCAGGACAATAGTTTCTGTTTTGGCTCCAATGACGGAGATTGGATAGTGACCACCTCGGGCGATGGCTCTCAGGCCGAAATCAATTACCTCGATGAGGACATCATGTACGCCAATCTAAAGAACAACAAAATCAGAAAAACAACCGATGGCGGAGCTACCTGGGAGCTCATTGCATCTTTCGAAACATCCATTTTCTGCAGCAATTCCGAAAACGAAAACAATTCCTGTTGTCAGGCAAATGGCCCCGGAATTGATGGCACGCCGTGTATTGATGAAGAAGGCATAATCAGGATTGATGACAACTCACCCTTGATCGGTGAATTCATCATGGATCCCGATGATCCCACGATACTGTATGTGGGGGCCACCAGCCTCTGGCGAATTGATGATGCTCCCGCCGGAAGATCGGTGCAGTTGTTGACTTCTCCTGGAGGACTATTCGTAACGACCATCGCCGTTGCCAACAATGGTCAAATCATTTGGGTGGGCAACACCGGCACCACACTGCGGGCCACCTTTGACGGGGGTAACAACTGGGATGATTTTGATGATGTATTGCCACTGGAAATCGACTATCCTTATACCGACATAGCCATCGATCCGCTCAATATTAACCGCATCCTGGTCAGCAAAGGAGGATACAGGCAGGATAATCTTTTTCTCATCGACGTGGTAAATGGTTCGCCATCCGAAAGCTCGGCCACCGATATTTCGCTACCTTTCCCCATGCAGGTGAATACCGTGGCCTTCCACCCCACCCGTTCGGGATGGCTCTACATTGGTACGGACGTCGGCGTCTTTGCCTCCGAAGACTTCGGGCAGACCTGGTCGATCACACCCATATTTAATGATATCCAGGGTGCGCATCCCAACGAAGGACCGGTCTATTCTGTCGTTGAAGAGCTGTTCTGGTACGGCGACGGAAGTGTGGACTATCCCTTCCACCTTGGCGCCGCCACATTCGGTCGTGGCATCTGGGTGACTACCCAACCGGTTTTCAGCCATGTTTATGTTGATAAGAATTATGCCGGCGTCGAAACAGGCTCTTTCAGCCAGCCCTTCAATACGTTTGAAGAAGCGCTGGATTTCGCCGCCCATGGTGTTACCATCGTATTTAAATCATCCGGCGACCACGAAGAATCCGGCACCCCTCTATTATTAAACAAGCGCATCAAGGTAGAGGCTACCGGTGGCAGTGCTGTGATCAAATGATCATCCTATGTTAGTGTATAACAAATATGATAATGATATGGGGATTGTCGATACCGCTGCTGGCCAAACATAAAATGATAGAAGAAAGCAGCATGGTGTTTCTCCTTGGGTCTCCTAAAATCAATTGTTTTCCACTTTCAGAAAGTAAGGTAAAGAATGGTCATTTGAATCGTGCTTCAACATGCCGAAGACCATCATCAATAGCATGATTTTAATCATGCTTCCCCGGAACATCTATCATTTCTCGGTCCACATTCTGTCTCGACTTTTATCCCTTTAAAAAAAAACGTGAAATGGTGCAGATAACATTGCGCTTGATGATAATCTCACTGATCGTTTTCGGTTTACACATAAACGAATCTTCTGGACAGGGAGCTCCCGATTACCTCGGTGGCATGAAAGTGACGCTCACTCCGGACGGTTCAAAATACTTTCGCATAGTAGCATGGGGACAGATCTGGGCACGCCACCAAGAACAGGTAAACCCAGAATTAACGCCGTGGTCCATATCGGTCAGAAGGACACGGATCCTTTTGTACTATCAATTGAACAAGCGATTCCTGCTATTGTCACATTTCGGGTTGAACGGGTTGAACAGTGAAAATTTAACGCCCACTGGGCAGGGATCCGCATCTCAACTATTTTTACATGGTTTGTGGAGCGAATATACCCTCATACCCAGTCACCTCTATATGGGTGCGGGTCTGCACTATTGGAATGGATTGTCCAGGCTTAACAGCCAGAGCTCCTTGAATATGATGACGCTGGACAACCACCGTAGCTCGTGGGCAAGTCTCGGTCTCTCGGATCAATTTGGCCGCCATCTTGGTATCTATTTGAAGGGCTCGTTCGGTCAATGGGCCTTCAGGTTTGCCGTAAACGATGCAATGGTTCATTCGTTGGACGAACCTTATGAAATTGTTGAAAAGCAAGCCAGGTATCGAGGTCGCGAGCTACTGGGCAAAAAGGCACAGTGGACCTACGGAGGCTATGTCGAATACTTCATTGGGCACCGGGAATCTACTTTCCTGCCTTACCGCACCGGTTCCTACCTGGGCAGTCAGAAAGTCATTACGATGGGCGCAGGTTTTTTCAGCCATCCCAACGGCACCGTTACCTTAGATGGTGAGCAATTAATCGGGCAGAATGTTTTTCATTACAACATCGACTGCTTTATCGATTTCCCCATTCGTTTCGAAAAACAGGACGCCATCACCTACTACCTGTCGTTTGCACGACATGACTATGGGGTGAACTACCTGCTTCAACAAGACAACAGCCAGGTGGGCACCGGGACGATCATCTATTCGCACCTCGGTTACGTACTGCCCAAATTCTCCAATAAAGGTCGGCTCCAACCGTATGTTTCCTTTTCCTGGCGTGATCTGGAAGCCCTCGAAACTCCCGCCCGAAGCC
>JBFKOL010000387.1:0-3809 GCA_041628815.1 Saprospiraceae bacterium
TACTTTGCCGGGAATTGATACCTTGAATACCGCAGGGATGCTGACCCATCATTTCCTTGCCGGGTCTTCATTCATATACAGAATAACACAAGAACACAGTGGTATATGTGACGCCACTTTTGATGATGGCTTTGAAAGCAGACAACATTCGATCTACGTCAAAGACTTAGGTTTACCAATCGAGTCTTTTCCAAGAGTGGGCAATATGGTGTGGGATGACCTGGATGCTGACGGTATTCAAGACGAAGGCGAACCTGGATTACAAGATGTCACCTTCATACTATACAAGGACTCCAATGGCAATTCAATTCCTGGGCCTGGAACGGGAGACTTTGCTGCGTATACGACTTTTACAAAATTGACATATCAACAGGTATTCTTACGTATCTATCTACATTTTCGGTAGGTGATGTCGAAGCACTTGCATGCTGTAATGATCTTAATGATTGCCCAACGGCCATATTGAATCCTCAAATCTTGTATTTCGGCCGTAAATAGCACTCATCATTGGTTACATAATCCTTGATTAAATGTCTTGTTCTTTTAATTGTGCTTAGGAGTCATAATATTCATTGTATTACGGACGCATTGCCAAACCTCAAGAAGTTAAGGACAGGATCACGAACGGAAAATTGACAAATTCACGGGCGGGTATAACATATACAAAGTTTATATATATATTTACATAGTCTTTTAAAAAAAAGGGTGCTATTAAAATGCGTATTAGCGCCACTGTCTGCTGACTGACTTACCCTGAGCAATCTTATAGAACCGGAATTTTAATTCTCTTCCACAATGGAGGGTTTGCAAATGGACTGTCATAAAAATCTTCTAGGGTCGTGACAAGTTTCCAACAAATTTAAAAATGCGGGTCTGGTTTAAAAATACGTGTTTATTACTTGGATTCACATTAATACTGGCTCATGTCTTGATGGGATTGTATGCCCGTAATAGGGAGAATCCATTAACTTATATTTCGTCCAAGGAAGCCATTGATTTTATTTCTGATGCTCGCACAGTCCCTTCCTTAAGTTTAGCTGTGGTCTATGCCCCTGAAGTCTGCGATAACATGATTGACGACGATATGGACGGTCTCATTGACTGCAACGACCCGGACTGTAATCCGCTGCCACCGGGTGCTTCAGCAGCAATGCATCGGACCATTGCCGACGGACCATGGAGTTCACCTTCGACGTGGCAAGGAGGATCCGTACCTCCAACAGGGTTTTTTAACAACCGGACCATCAGCATTGAACACAACGTCACCATCAATACTACTTTATATCCGGGCACCAATTGTAAGATTTGGGTGACCAATGGAAGCCTTACATTTACCAGCGGTGATTTAAAACTGTGGAAATCCTCAGTCATTTTTACCAATTCCGATCTTGATATGTCTCCCGGAGGGGGTCTGTTATTATTGGAACATCAATCTTCGGTATTCAGGTTTTACAACGGGTCCTTGAAGACAAAGGACTTTTTATCTCTTTATGGTAAGAATTACCTGGAAAATGTGTGCCTGACGCTTACGGGAAAGTACGAAAGTACGACTACGGATACGCTCATCAATGTATGCGCTTCCGTCAACAATGACTTTTTAAACAAATTATCTTCAACCCTATATATAGTCGATAGCGAAATTGAATTGTTATTTGGCAAATTCGAGAACAGTTTTTTGTCAATAGTTTCGGGAGATAACGTCAAATTCCGAATCCCTAACAGCGATTTGCTGAATGCCGGGATATGGGAAAACCGGGTGACCCAATATTGTGTTTCAGGAGTTGTAACGGTGCCTGTCCAGTATCTCCCACCTTCGGAAAACTGCACGACCATAGGATGGTATTTCGCCAATTGTGATTGTAGTTGTACGCCTTATACAGAACAATGCTTCAGTGGGACTGACGAAGATGGAGATGGGGATTTTGATTGTCTCGATGATAATTGCGGAGGAACCTTGGACGCCGGACAAGACCGTCAGTTATGTATTGGTCAAAGTACTATACTTACGGCGATATCCACCAATCCATATTGGCCGGCAACCTATAATTGGTCACACGGACTTGGTACGGATACTGTGGTTGTAGTGATGCCGGTCACAACAACGACCTATACCATTTCCATGACAAATGCGCTTGGGTGTGTCATAACAGATCAGGTCACGGTGACGATTGGGCCCTGTGCAGAAATTTGCGACAATACATTAGACGATGATGGGGATGGGCTAGTAGATTGTGATGATCCGGATTGTGGATTTGTTTTAAGCGCCGTGAAAACAGATCCTGTTTGTGAGGGTGACAATAATGGATCTATAGACCTTACAGTCGCGGGGGGAGCACCTCCATATATCTATTCTTGGTCTCATGGATATATGGATGAAGATCCCAGTGAACTGCTCGCAGGTGTTTATATGGTTACAGTGACAGATGACAACAATTGTCAGAAGGTCGGAACATACGAGCTATTTGAAGGCACGAGATTGACGCTAACGGCATCGATCGCTCATGCTTCGTGTTTTGGCGATACTACAGGCTCGATATCTATGACTGTGACGGGAGGCTCGGAGCCTTACAGTTATTCCTGGTCTACTGGCGACACAACGCAGGACCTTGAAAACCTTGGTGTGGGAATTTACGGAGTAACGGTAACGGATGCACAAGGATGTTCCAACAATAATTTTTATACGATCACCAATTCCGTTAGTTCTGGATTGTTTACCTATTTTATCAATCTTCCTGATGACCATGCCTGGACAGCAATGAAAGTATTTACTGATGCTGCGGGACGAACCATCAGTTCTTCTGTCAATACAGTTATTTCTGCCGTTGCTACAGAAAATGGCACAATCATTTACTACGATCACTGGGAGGACGGCTATGAGTTGGATCCTACCAATCCTGTTCAGGCTAGCACAGAAATTTGGGGTGATGAAAATAGTGCGAATGGTCGGCCACCGGGATTCGCTCAAGACACCATTTATGCCGGAAATGTTATTGAGATGGAAAATGTGGTACCCCTGCCTTTAAACCCCGCGAACATCTATTTTGATGGGCGGGATAAATTGGTGACCAACAATCAAATAGCCCTGACCCGCGCAGCCTGGTCACCAGACCCTGGACCAGTTTTGGCAGGAGCCATAGATATTCCAGAAACTTTTAGCTATGGAAAATATTTTACGATTCCAATCGGAGAAAATGTCAGTGTCAATGAAATATTGGAATATGTAGGAATGGACATCATGGCATCAGAGGACGCGACGACTGTTCAGATCGATGCCAATGGCGATGCCACTGTCGACGTTACTGCCGAAATAAATCAAGGAGAAAGTATATATGTTGATGGTGGAATCCATGCAGGTGCAACAGTTGTAGCATCCAAGGCCGTAATGTGTAATGTAATTACCGGTGATCTGGGAGCCACGTATGAATCCCGCTGGTTCACTATGTTTCCGGATCGGTTGTGGGGTGATGCTTACTACGCTATTGTAGGTACTACTGTTGAAAATGATCCCGCGAGGATTTTTGTTTACAATCCAGGAGCTACGCCATTGACCATCGACATAACTCACCGCACAGGGAGTAATTCTCAGACCATAGCCCCTTTTGGAGTGTGGAGTGGTTTGGTTCCATTGAATTCAGGTGCGTATATTAGGTCCAATCCGTCGGGTCAAAACTTTTTCGCTGTCAGCGCCATAGATGGGGATGAAGGTAGTAACAGTGCTCATGATTGGGGATATAACCTTACTCCAGAGAGCTATCTGACCGTTTCAGCAACCATCGGTTGGGGTCCAGGAAGCGGAGACCTTTCGGGAA
>JBFKOL010000388.1:0-3807 GCA_041628815.1 Saprospiraceae bacterium
AGCAGGCTCTGTTAAAAACCAACTGCTACAGCGAACCATTATGTTGGGGGTTGAGGCGAAGTGCGGACCGAGTGTACCTTCGCGTAGCTGCTGCGAAACAAGGTTGAAGAAAACGTGAGTAGATATGATGCTAATTTCTTGACTTTAATAAATGCCCACATTCCTTAGAAGAGTAATAAAGTCTTTGATCGAATCGCCGCGCTCCACGGCCATGAGGAAATTGGGGTAAATCATTATTTGCTTATCCACTATTTCTCGACGTTTTATTCATTTCACGGTGATGAAATAAGGATAACGGAGGACGATGGAGATCCAACAGATCAATTGAATGAAATGAATGAAGACCGCGGTGGTCTCGTAATGACCAATTGGCAGCGGTCAAGTGGAAACGAAATAGCCACAAGAACCTATAAAAGGAAAGGCAAGAGAAAAAAGGGCAAGTTTGAAGAGGAGACCATCCTCAAACTGAAGTGGCCATCTAACTGATCCGGACTCGTCAACAAAATGTCCGGTTACCTGACTTACTCCATCTTTTTACCTTTGACGAATGCTATTCACCTTACGTCGTATTAGAAAGAGCCTACTTTCCGACAATCGAATGTCCAAATATATGCTCTATGCTATTGGAGAGATTATACTTGTCATGATCGGAATCTTGTTGGCTTTACAGGTAAACAATTGGAATGAAAAAAGAAAGGCCAATGAATTTCAAGTTAAGATCCTAAAAGAATTAAAACTGAGCCTCGAAAGCGATTTAAATGATGTAGAAAATAAAATTGTAATTCAAGATAAAATCATTGATGATCAACTGATTTTTCTCGATTGGATAGAAAGCTCGGAAGACTTCACCGATTCATTGAGCCCCAAAATATTCAGGGCCTATGATTGGACAAATTTTGATGCCTATGATGGGCCTTTCGAGACGCTTAAGCAGTTGGGAATGCACAAGATTGAAAATGATTCCTTAAGAACGCAAATCTCGAAACTCTACGACATTATCTACACAGATTACTACCTTATTTCGGTCAAGTATGAAAACCTGGTTTCCGAACTTTATGAAATTTCCGGGGATCATTTTACCGAGCTGTTTTCTTTTTCGACAAGAATCAATGATCCAGAAAAATTGAGAAAGGATAAAATCTACATCTCCAAATTAAAAACCCTAAGGAATTTCGGAAGATTTTTAATTGATCACAGAATGGTTCCGACAAAGAATGAAATCGAGAAGACTTTGAGATTACTTGATGACGAATTGGCCAAGAGATAACGACACTCGGTCCGTATTTCGTCTCTGAAGACACTGCGCATACTGACCAAGCTTGCCGAGTGAAGGAGGGAAATTGCTCCGTCCGCAATAGCCCTGGCAAAGGTTGGATTTTACTACTTGAACTTGCACTTGAAGTTGCTCTTACACTTGTTCTTGACACACCGGCCATATCATTGGCGAAGGCGGTAAGTTTATTTTCGCTCTTGTTCGTCAGCATATTTTATCTTCACTAAATGCTCACATTGCTACGGCAAATACGGAAGTCATTGATACAGTCGGGCAGTGCCCGAAAGTACATTCTATATGCCATTGGGGAAATCCTGCTCGTAATGGTCGGAATATTGCTGGCTCTGCAGGTCAATAACTGGAATGAACAGAGAAAAGATGGCCGTCAATACCTCAAATATATCAATGGTCTGATCGAAGATGTCAATGCTGATATTGATGATTTGGCCAACAATGAAAGAGCCAACAGGGTATATGCCATGGCTGCCAAAAATTTAATGCACACATACACGTCAGATCAAAAATTTAAAGATTTAGAATTAGAGTCACCGGATGGTCCTGTAAAAGAGGATACACTTAGATTGTTGCTGTCTATTCAACGATCAAGTTTTATGGCTGCTCCAACAGTAAATAGATTCACCATAGAAGATATTAAATCGTCAGGACAGACTTCAATTTTCAAAAACGACGAATTAAAGAGAGAAATATTTGATTATTATTCAAGATTGGGCCGATATGATGAATGGTGGCAAGGTAAATTGAGAGCAAAATATGCTATGGATGATATCAAATTTGAATTGTTGGATGCGGCACTGCTGAACTTAAGCAATCTCGATGAAGATGACAGGCAAAGAGTGATGTCTGAACAAGAAATTGTACCAGATGCTATTATAGAAGTGGTAAGATCTCATAAAAACCTGTTAATTCCATTAAAGACCATGATTTATTATACGGAAAGAATTTCGTCTGAAAATTTGTGGAGGACAAAATTTGCCACTGAGGTACTTCATCATCTGAATGAAGAAAAACGTCGGTTGATGAATTAAGAAAACATATTGTAGAACAGTCTATGCTCACCTTTCTCCGTAAGATCCGCAAGTCACTGATTGATTCTGGCAGTGCAAGAAAATATACCATCTATGCCATCGGAGAAATCGCCCTGGTCGTCATCGGCATTCTGATTGCACTTCAGATCAACAATTGGAATACAAGCAGAATTGCTAAAAAGGCCGAAAAAAGTATACTCCTGGAAATAAAGAAGACATTACAATCCGATCTCGACCATACGATTGGAACCAATATCGATTTAGCTAAGAGTATGATAAACCTAACAAAGAGTATGCTTCAGGAATTTGAGTATGGGAAAAGGGGAGTAGATACCATTAATTACGGTGCATTGGCATTTGCCAAAACTTTTAATCCCAATACCATTCCACGCGACATCCTGCAGTCAAAAGGGGTAGATATGATCAGTAATGAAAAACTCAGGTATGCCATCATCAATATCTACCATCTCGAATACGAGCAGACCTCTCGATTTTTTGAAAATGAACTGCACAATGTCCGAGAAATATACAGGCCAGTTTTGAGAAAATGGTTTGACATACCAAGCACAAATTCAACGACAAACCGCTATATTTCAATTGATTATGTCGGCATGCTGAAGGACAGGGAATTAAAGAATGCCATTTCCATTTCCCATAGTATAAATGAAATGATGGTTGATCGTCTTACACTATTGAAACATAAAGTCGGGTCGCTGATAGAAGATATTGAAAATGAATTGGAGGGATTTTGATCAGGTGCAATACCTGAGTTGATTATTAATTCTCATTATCAGGGTTTATCGAACTTGATTCTTGCCCCCTCCGTGTTCCATTGCTGGAGCTATGATATAAGCGACCGTAGCTTGCAAAGCGAAGGAGGGAACCTGAACCTGACACTTGAACTTGAACCTGACACTTGAACTTGAACTTGAACTTGACACTTGAACTTGAACTTGAACCTTGCCCATGCTCACTCTCCTAAGAAAAATCCGTAAATCATTGATTGAATCCGGTAGTGTCAGAAGATATATATTATACGCCATTGGAGAAATCGCCTTGGTCGTCATCGGCATCCTCATTGCCCTTCAAATCAACAATTGGAATGCACAACAAAAACTTAGGGTACAGGAAATAAAAATGCTTCGCAGCTTTCAAAAAAGTCTCAAATCCGATTTGGTCGATCTGCAAAATAAGTTGGACGCTTCCAAACAGATCAAGAGTTCTACGCTTATCTTGCTCGAACATTTAGAGCAAGATAAGCCCTACCACGATTCCCTGGCATATCACTTTGGGGCGACGACCATGAATTGGTTTTTGTTCATCAGTGAGGCGCCTTTCGAAACGTTGAAATCAAAAGGATTGGATCTGATTTCCAATGATTCACTGCAGCAACAAATCGTAGATTTTTATTCAACGTCCAACTACTTTCTAAAGCTATGGTCGGAGGTATACAGGGATATCATCACCGATGCATCCAAGAGTATCCTC
>JBFKOL010000389.1:0-3758 GCA_041628815.1 Saprospiraceae bacterium
ATCAAACTTTTCCAATTGTGTGGAGGGGTTGAAAATCCTGAAATAAGGGGCTGCATCCGTACCGCTGCCCGCTTCCCATTGCCATCCACCATTATTGCTTGCAAGGTCGTAATCCAGTAGCTTTTCCGCAAAATAGGCTTCTCCCCATCGCCAGTCTATTAACAAGTGCTTTGTCAGGAAACTGGCAGTGAGCATCCGGACGCGGTTGTGCATATACCCCGTCGAATTCAACTCTCGCATGCCGGCATCTACCAGAGGAAATCCTGTCTTTCCTTTACACCACAGAGCAAATTCTTTTTCGTTATTTCTCCATTTAATAGCATCGTATTTGGATCGGAAAGATTCGCTGACAACCCTGGGGAAATGAGCAAGTATCTGGGAATAGAAATCCCTCCATATTAATTCGGACAAATAGGTGTCATTGAGATCCTTAGCCTTACGTGCCTTGTCCCTTATACTGATTGTCCCAAACCTGAAATGAATACCCAGACGGGAGGTCCCGTCTTCGAGAGATGGGATGTTTCTTGTTTTGTCGTAATTTTCTATGACGGATCGCTTTACCTCACGCTCCGGAAATTCAATTCCTGATGGGATGAATCCCATATCCTTAAGAGACGGGATTTTACTTGGTGACAAGTCCAGCAGACCATCGGTTTTACTTTCCGATTCGTAATGATGCAAGGCCTTTTTATCATCTTTCAGCCGCTCCAGCCAAGTTTTTTTATAGGGAGTAAATACGACATACGGGTCTCCGTCAGATTTCAACACTTCGTCCTTCTCGAAAATCACGTGATCCTTGAAGGTGTGGACTTCGATCCCCTTTTCTTTGAGCAATTCAGTGATTTTCCTGTCTCTATCCGTGGCGTAGGGTTCATAGTCCCGGTTGAAATATACGGCTCCCACATTCATATCCTCACTGATCTGGCCGTACACTTCCTCTGGTGTGCCGTAATAGACTCTAAGGTCCTTGCCGTTTTCCTGAAGTTTTTTTTGAATCGCCTTCACTTCCCGATGGATGAAAGTCACTCTTGCATCATCTTCGGGTAATTCGTTTAATATGTGCTTATCAAAGATGAATACAGGCACCACTGGCAGGTCAGAAGAAAGTGCTTTGTACAGTGCCCTGTTGTCCTCTAATCTGAGATCCCGTCTGAACCAATGTATAGCTACCTTGCTCATGTCATTTCAATTGTTTTTGTCTCGCTTACACATTAGTAATTACACCTCCATATATTTGTTCACCATTTGAATGACCATATGCCACGAAAAGCTGGATCAACTCGGTGAGACATAATTCGAAAAGTCGGCTCACATGGCGTAAGTTAATGTAAAGAAATAATGAAGAATATTGTTGTAATCTTTCTTTTGCCTTTGGTAGGATTTTGGGCCTGTGGACCTGAATTGTCTCCTGAAGAGGCGATGGTAAAAAAATTGAAACAAGATCTTGAGGTCCAGCCTTCAGCTGAACGTGCTGAAGCCTACCTCGATGGCGTAATAGATTTTGTCAGTAAAAACAGTGAATCCTACTCCATTATCGAACCGTATTTAAAAGAGGCCATCCAAATTGCAGATCAATATGAGCTGGATCACCGAAAAGCTGGCTTTATTGTTCCGCTTTTGCGTAAAAGTTCGGACGTAGGGGAACGAAGGAAATATTTGCTGCAATTGGGGGATGTGATGCAAAATATGGGTAAAAGACATGCATCGAGTGTCATATTCAAAGAGTTGCTAAGACAGTTTCCCGATGATAGCGAAGTACTTGTCAAATCAGTCTTGATTGATTCATCAGCCCGCGATACCTCGGATTATGTGGCTTATCTTTTCAACAGGTTATTGGTTAATCCGGATAATTTTGGTGTCAATCGCGCAGCAGCGATAAGATTTATCGATGCGGCAGAAGCATTTGCACTTAGCAACCCGATGGATTCACTTGTGCCTAAATTTCTATACAGTGCGGCTGAGGTGGCAAGGCATCAGCGAGATCTGAACAAGGCACTTAATCTTTACGATTGGGTTCTCGAATCCTACCCTGCACATCCGTTGGCACCGAATGTGTTGTTTATAAAAGGTTTCATTATAGAACAAGATCTCAAACAGACAGAGGAGGCCAGGTTGATCTACCAGGAGTTTCTCGATAAGTATCCCGATCATGAAATGGCAAGTAGTGCCAAATTTCTTTTGGATAACCTGGGTAAATCAGAACAGGAGATTCTCGAGATGATAGAAAGTAAGAGATCTCAGGATACCGACTCGACAGGCCTGGAGAACTGAATCAGTTGAGAAGGAGTTTTTCATAGGGTTTCAGGGCGTTACCTTTCACCTGTGCCTCACAGATCAAATGATAGTCTGATTTGGCGCTCTTGAGCCATTTGGCTACTCCACTTATTCCCTTGAATAAAATGTTTTTGTCTCCAAATGAGTCGATGGCCGAGGGAGTAATTTCGTAGTTGAGACAGAATGGAATTTCCAAGGTTTTGCCGGGTAATACGAGCTTATAAACCCTCACTTCCTTTTGGCCCAGTATATACTCATCGATCAATTTGCCCTTACGTCGGCCACGGCTATAACGCTCGATTAACTTAAATTGCAAGGATTGAACAAATTGTTCTGTTTGAGAAGATAAAATTACGCGGCCTGACATCTCGTTGTGATCGGGATCAAAAGGTTCATCCTGAACAATTTTAACCTTGACGCCTTCTATTCCCAGCCAATTTTTCAATTTACTGATCATCGCAGGAATGTATTTTATTCAAAAAGCACCAATTCTTTCGATTTGACAAGATTATTCGACCAAATTTAGTGGATCACAGGTCAAATGAAGCGGTTGTGCCAGCTCTCCTCCAGCGGAACAAGCCAACGATTTTCCCAGGTTTTTTTGTCCTTAACCAAGGAATCGAAGACCAGCGCTTTGTTATCAATTATACCTTCTTTTATCATTTTGCTAAGTTCGTGTAATGGCACCGCCATGATGGAGTCATTTTGCAATATGTGAAACAACATCCTGTTCATGAAATCAGCATCAATATTGCGGCCGAGATCGGTGATAAAATGGACGAGCTTGTCAATGGAACAACCACTGGCTCCGGAAGAAGCCTGTTCGTCGAGAAAAACGACTATGAATCGATTGTAAAAAATACTTGCGCTGGCTTTTAAAGACCTGTTATGACTCGTCCATCCCTGGGTAAATAGATCCAATTTACTCTGTAAAACGAGACATTCGTTATCACTCAAGACCCGGTCTGATTGATAAATCCATATGCGGGATTTTTCGTCCAGTTGGTCCAATGCAAGGGACGGTTTGGTGGTTTGCCTATAATCCATTGGATTGAACAATTAGTTCAGAAATGTCATAAACCATGACCCGTTCATGTTCTTCCTTGGCCTTCAAGCCATCCATCAACATAGTTATGCAGAATGGACAATTGGCTGCTACCACTTCGGCACCTGACCCAAGGGCCTCCTCTACCCTTTCAACATTTATCCGTTTACGACCCGGCTCATCTTCTTTGAACATTTGCGCGCCCCCGGCCCCACAACAGAGACCTTTCGATGCGGATCTTTCCATTTCGATAAACTCCGTGTCCAACAGGTCAAGTATCTTTCTAGGAGCCTCATATTCACCGTTGATTCTTCCAAGGTAACAACTGTCGTGGTAGGTGACTTTTTTCCCTTTGAAATGCCCTTTTTCGATGGTAAGCCTACCTTCGTTAATCAGTTGTTGAATCAGCTGTGTATGGTGGACTACCTCATAGACGCCG
>JBFKOL010000390.1:0-3704 GCA_041628815.1 Saprospiraceae bacterium
GAGACAATGGTTGTTCAGGTTATTGGATTTTGAACATTACCTGCTTTGGCTAAGCCGGTTGTATTTTATCTCCTATCGTCTTGGGCTTCTCAAAAAGAATCCTAAATACAAGTATCACCATTACATTCCATCGATTCTCAGGGAAGGAGATTATGTCCTGGACATCGGTGCCAACCTGGGTTATTTCACGGTCCTTTTTGCCAAGAAAGTAGGAAAGGCTGGACGGGTTTTGGCCGTAGAGCCCATAGAACCGATCCTGAATGTCCTCCGGAACCATGTGTCGAAGTATCCGCAGGTGACCATCTTTCCTTATGCCCTCGGCCGGAAAGAAAAGTCGGTCATACTGAAAAATGATACCCGACAACGTCTGGGGTACATTGCTTCAGGATCTCACAGTGTTGTGAATCAGGGTGAAGACGATTGCGAAGAAGCGTCCGACTACTTTGAGGCTGAGATGCGAAGAGGTAGTACTTTGTTTGAAAATCTAAATAGACTTGATTTCATCAAGTGTGACATAGAGGGTCATGAGACCGTGGTTATTCCCGAACTTGAGTTGCTCATCAAGAAATTCAAACCGTCCATGCTGATTGAGACAAAAAGAGAAAAAAGAAAATTCCTGGTTGATTATCTGAATGGCCTGGGATACAGACCATTGGAATTGCAGGATGGACAACTCGCAAATGCCACAGAATCTTCACAGGATGATTTGTTGTTCGTTCATCCCGATATCAGACCAGGTATTCTTCCGAAATAAGAGGTCTGGCGGCGGTGACAAAGGTTTTATCTTCTGGTGATCAAATCCTTCAATTTCATCATTAAAGGTCTGGTCGGTACCATCCATTTTTTCTGAACCTTGGATCTCCATGCAGTTTTGTACTCAAAATATGATCTGGGCGGTTCATGCATAATTGCCTCAAATTCCTCCGAAGTCAGGTCAAATTTTTTGACCACGTATGCGTAGTCACGAAGCATCATTTCCTCATCGTAAGTGGGATGTTGCATTTTTTCGAGCGCCTTCTCCCGGGTAATATGTCCCATACATATTTGTGAAGAGAGGTGTGCCCTGCGTTTATCGATTCCAAATTTTTTATTCCTCCTCCTACAGCAAAAGGCATAAAGGCTTCATCACCTATTTTTTGGATCAAGGCAATGTTCGGAGAATGATTGCGTCGCGTCGCCATGATGTCGACAAAAATGATTTCATCAGAACAGGCCTCATTGAAGATAGTTACTTCATTGATGGGTTCACCGACATAGGTCGGATCGCGAAAGCAGACAGTTTTCACCAAACCCAAATCATCAAGCAACAAACACGGTATGACTCTTGGTCTGAACATATTTCAGCAATCGCAAAAGTTTTTCAATAATTGCAGACCCGCATCATAGCTCTTCTCCGGATGAAACCGGGTACCGTGAATATGTTCCTAAGACAATGCCGCCACAAACGTAAGGCCATATTCGCAAGTCGATATATGGGTGACGGAAATATCATTTACTACGTAATAGGAGTGTACCTAGTAAAAAGTATCATATGGATCAATCCCTTTAAACAATGGTGAGTGGGCATTTGATTTGACCGTATTCCATTCTATATGCAGTACGCGAAGCCTGCTTTCTTTGCAGAACTCGGGCAACCTCAAAGTTCTCCCGCCGACAAACCCTAAGTCTCTGTCCCCTACTTCTTTACTTGAATGTGTTAACAACTGGATTTATAGGTAAGATGCCAAGGATGTTTTTTTTGATCCATAACGCCTCTTGTAAGGCAGACACCATGCCGAGGGACTTCAGATGATCCATTCTTTTGGCAAAATGACCAACTCCGGGTAATATGATACGGTCACAACCTTGAATATCTCTTGGGTCGGTACTGATCACAGATTCTTCCCCCATACGATCCAATGCCTTTTTCACTGATCTCAGATTCCCCATGTGATAATCGACGATACAAATTGACATATTAAAATTTAGAATCATGCAAATTTAGTGTTTATCCTATGACAACTTACCAACTGGAATGGAATGTCAACTCTGATCCGATAAGAATGAGGATGAGGAAGCACTTGTCCTTTCGATCAATGATTGGCCGTGATAAAATTGGCGAAAGCTTTTCCATATGCCTTGAGCCTGTATTGTTCCTCGATGACCCTTCTACCATTATTCCCCATTTCTTTACCTCTATCCGGAAGATTTTTTATCATGACTAATTTGTCAATAAGGTCTTGGACATCCTCAGATAAAAATATTTCTCCGCAATTTGTTTTATTGATAAGGTCTTGTTTGGGTTTACAGTTTGATGCGAGTATGGGTCGTCCTGCCCACATATACTGAAACACCTTATTGGCAATTCCCGATTCGTGCTGAGCATTTTTTATAATTGGGCAAAGGCATAAGTCCACAGCCTGGGCGTAAGAAGGAAACTCCCTTATATCAATCCATGGTATGTGCGTGACACTTTGGGCAATTTGAGGTTCTTTCAACATCCTTCCGAAATTGTCCGCTTCTGAATGATCAACTGGACGAATGAGCCACAATTTGATGGAAAGATAAATTTGTGATATTTCCTTAAATACCTGTAGGCATGTTATAATCCCTCGTCGCCTAGCTATAACACCAAAATAAAGAAGGATATAATCATCAGGATTTCTCTAATTCCGCACATTGTTTTAAATTTTAAAACCTGTATAGTTCCTGGTCAAGTTCGAATGTTGGGACTATAATTGAACTTCAGTCTCCGGCTAGATTCAGACATTGATTTGAAATCAATCACTTAATAAAATGGGGTAGAGTACAAATTCATATTTTATATATGAAAATAAATAATTATATATAATATAGCTGCTCATTTATAAAAAATTACGGCCTTGTCGATCAGGCTGATCATTACATCCTGTGCATTATGATCATTACGGGGAAGCTATCAATTAAATAATAGATATGCAAAGAAAAAAGATAATGGCTGTTGTAGGAGCCCGACCTCAGTTTATTAAGCACGCCCCAATCGAAATTGCTTGTCATCAGCATTCTTCATTGGAATTAATTACAGTGCATACGGGTCAACACTATGATGAAAATATGAGTAAAGTTTTCTTTGATCAGCTCGGTATGAAGGCTCCCGATTACATGATGAACATCGGTAGTCAATCGCACGCCAAACAAACAGGTCGGATGATGGAAAAGATTGAGGACATCGTCTTCAGCGAAAATCCCGACGCAGTTCTTGTATATGGTGATACAAATTCTACCCTTGCCGGAGCCCTGGTAGCCTCTAAGTGCCATAAAAAGGTCATACATATTGAAGCTGGGCTGCGAAGCTTTAATCGATCTATGCCGGAGGAGATTAATAGGGTACTGACAGATCATGTTTCAGACCTGTTATTTGCGCCAACTGAACAGGCAGTTAAGAATTTACGTCAAGAAGGTATCAATAAAGGAGTATATAAGACCGGGGATATAATGTACGATATGATTCTGATCGCTGAAGAAAAGGGAATTCTTAAGGAACCAAGGATGACAGGATCATACTATCTTGCTACTATACATAGGCCCTATAATACAGATGAACCAAGGAGATTGGAGAAAGTTTTAAGTGCCTTGAATAGGTTAGAATTACCGGTTGTATTTCCAATGCATCCGAGGACAAAGAATAATTTGGATAGATTTCAATTGGATCGTGCCAATTTTGACAATATTTTGATACAGGACCC
>JBFKOL010000391.1:0-3703 GCA_041628815.1 Saprospiraceae bacterium
ATTCGCTCTACTTCCTTCAAAGTCTTCAATTCTTGCAAAAGTCCCTTGTCCATTTCCTCTCGTCTCGAAACGCGGGCTTTGCACCTCCCTGATGAAACCAACCATTCAACAGAACCCAAATCGGCAACTGATTCAAGAAATGACTTTGTCTTTTGAGGATATTTGGTTTCTATCAAATATTCATAAAACCCTCCATCCATTGATACTTTACATTCATCAATGGATCGTACCTCTATCATGCCGCCACCAGTCGAAACGGCAACAAGAGATCTTCTTTCACCAGCATGATCAAGCGTGATCTGATAGGTGTTGGGATGTTTATCTTCGAGATCACTGAGCCTGAAATCCACTTCGATCCCGGCCAGCGCCAAATGTTCTGCCGAATGCTGCAACCTGGCGTCATCCGCCTCCCACCCCAGGAATCCACCAAATAAACCCATATCAGAGCCTTGCGCCTCATGGGTGGTAGCCAATGACCCCCCTGGATCGAACTCGATGAGCACTCGATCCAACTTCCCCTCCATCAATTCGCGACACAGGCGCCCGATGCGCAGCGAAGCCGCACAATGCGAACTTGAAGGACCCCTCATCACGGGTCCAAGGACATCATTGAAAATGCTGGGTCGCATAGGGAATGACATTGTATAGTCTTCCCAATTTACGATTTGTAATTGATAGTCTTTTTTTTCGATGAATGAAGGCGGGCCCCGAAACCAAAATACCATCAATCATTCCGGTGCGACTTGACATTTATCTTCCCTGGAAAGAAATGATCTTTGGGTTCAGAATTTTACCCTCTTGGATCTCAATGGCTCTCCGAATGGTCTCGCTTTTTTCCCACAGATCAGGTCCCCCCATTATTATGGGAAGGAATGGCAACAAGCTTTTGGAGATCTCCCATGATGCCGCATTCCACAAATAGGAAGGTGTATGATCCACACCGTAATAATAGATTTGTCCCTTCTTGAATATTGGATCCTCAAAAGAAGTGGGCCGCGCAAAGGAGAACCCCATACCTTCATCACAGGAAATATCTACAATTAGACAGCGTGGCTTGAGACGGTCAATGTCTGCCTTGTCTACAAACATCAGCGGATCATCCGTATCCTGCAATATTCCGTTGACAATCAGATCGCATTCCGTAAGGTCGTCGAGAAATGCCGTGGGATCCTGGTCAAGGTGCATCACTTGTAAACTTCCATCGGCCCCTTTGTCTATTTCCTTGTAGGTTATACCGGCCATCTGGTTGGCCACATGCAAATAGTGCCGCTGGGTATACACCGTAATGTCCAACACACCCCTGGTCTGCAGTGCACGAATCGCTCCGCGACTTACCGATCCAAAGCTGATGACGGCTGCCTTGCGCTGGGGTCCATAATGACCATCTATCCCCAATAGATTCATGGCGTGCTGTACACCAGCATACCCGGCAATCTCATTGTTTTGATGAAAAATATGCATCTGCCAGTCACCTCCGGATGACCATTTGTGCATGGCCTCCCAGGCAATGAGCGTCAGTCTTCGGTCTATGGCCGCCTGGGTAATGTCGCGTTGTTGTACGCAATGTGGCCACCCCCAATGAATCATGCCCTCCCGCATCTCATTGAAATCATCCAGTACCGGCTTGGCAATCAAGGCAATATCACAAGTGTCCATGAGGAATGAACGCGGCCTCACCCCAGCTGAGCGTTCGGAAAAATAAGAATCATCCATCCCAAAAACACCACCATAGTTCTCTTCAAAAAACATGTGAGCCCTGATATTTTCATCGATCCATTCGATCTGTTCCGGATGGATGGGTAGACGCTTTTCCTGTTTTTTGCGGGAGACGCCAAAAATACCGATAGACAAGTAATCTTTTCTTTGACCTTTCATAGGGAACAAATTTAGTGGTATTCCAGCGTCACAGCTAAATTGAGATGAATCTGTGACATCAAAAGAAACTTAGCTGTATCTAAAAGCGTTTAAATGGCATCAATCCAAAAAAATGAAAAAGGTATTAATCACTCTTATTTCCATCCTGTTCCTATTACCCTTGATCGGACAGGAAAATCCGCAAGACGATCACTTTAGGTATACCAACGCCATCCGGATTAGTCCTATTGATTTTGGCCGGTCCTATTTTGTAGTTACCTATGAAAAGTACATTGGCGACCGGTCCCACTCCATAGTCCTAATGCCCACTTTCATGCTAAAAGAAAGTCGCTTTGAATCCTTCACCGGTTTAGAGATGCTGCTCAACTACCGGTTCTTTCTGACCCATCTGAAAAAGGGGGAACACAAGACATGGCGCATGCACAACATTGGCTTTTATGCTGGTCCATACATCTCCGGAACCACGTACGGTGAAGATTTCAGGTGGGGCTACTTCGATATGGTCCGACAGGAATATAAGGAAGACATGTACCACCTGGATGTGCGTGGAATAGAGGGAGGGTTGTTACTAGGTGTTCAATTTGATATTACCCCTCGTATACTCATTGAATTTTTTGCAGGAGGTGGTGTCCGCTATGCCAACGACACGACCAATCTTCCAGTCGGAATGGAAGATCAATATTACCCTGGCAGCGGTGTATTTGACATTGAATACACCGGTGTCAAACCACGGCTCGGATTGCAACTGGGATTTACATTCTGACATCTTCATTAGGGCAGAACTTGATCCTAAAGCCCTGTTGCTTCAAGGTATGCCGTTGACGGAAACAAGATATATGCGCTTTGGGCTTACGACACGAAAGAATAAATAAAACTATCTTCGAACTTTTTATCCTTAGAATAACAGATCCTGCATGAATTATTATGAATCAAGGCTTGTCTTTTTGACAATACTTGCGACAGGTCTTATTGCTTGTAACCGCGGCCCGAGAGTGATATCAACAGAGGCCATAGAGGCATCGACAGGCATTTTTGATGAAGCACCTGCCAATCCTCTTCCCGGAGATATCAATGATGATGTGCATCTGGTCATGGTCAATGAAATCATGAATGATGACGCATATTCTTTTCTGAATGTAACAGAAGGAGACCAGACGTACTGGATCGGAACAAAAGAAACCAATATCAAAGCTGGAGAAATGTATTTCTACAGTGGCGGCGAATGGAAGTCAGGTATGCAATCGGCTGAAAATAAAAGAACTTTTGACAGAATATTGCTGGTAGCCAGCTTTGTTCGCGCTGACCACGGCCAAGCCGGTGTACACGGTCAATCCTCTCCACCTACGACCAATGAAATAGAAAAACTCAACAAAAATGTGTCCGGTCAAAAAGGAGAAATGGTGGCCATTGCTGACCTTGTAGATCAACCTGAAAAATACGCTGGCAAAAAAATCATCATTTCTGGAAAATGTACCAAGGTGAACTACGAAATCATGAACAGGAATTGGGTGCATATCAAAGATGGAACGAGGGATGATTTTGACCTGGTGGTTACTACGACCGATACAGTCCGGGAAGGTGATGAAGTGACCCTGGAGGGAGTGGTGAGTATCAACAAAGACTTTGGCGCGGGTTATAGCTACGAACTGATCATCGAAGAGGCCAGGGTGGTCAAATAATCAAGTTTTCTTTCTTAATTGCTTTTCCAGTTTATTCCCCTTGCCTGGATTTTGATTTAAAGTTCATCCTGAAGCTTTTGCAACTATGTTGCATTAATTACTAGCGTCGTATATTTGTCCTGAGTCCAACCTCCAATTTTGAAAAGTAC
>JBFKOL010000392.1:0-3699 GCA_041628815.1 Saprospiraceae bacterium
AAAAGTGCTGTTCAATATCGGGTAGTTTCATCAATTATTCATGGCGTTTCTGTTCGAAGCTTTTGTCATACCTTGTTTGAAGGGGTAAGGAACAATCAACCTGTTGGGGGATCAATAATTTCGACCCCATATTGAAATGCAAGATTCGCAATTTTTTCAAAGTCCACCTCTGCACTTTCAGGTTCTGGTGGTAACATGGATTGGGTTGGAGAGCTCAAAGCGCGAACCAGGTCTTCAAAACCAGAAGGCCAGCAGATCATCAATATTCTTGCGTGCCCTTTGGATTCGACCACGTAAGTGTGTGGAATGTTTTTAGGGGCCACAAGAAAATCGCCTGCTTTAGCGTGATATGTGTCAGCACCAACATGGATGGTCAATTCACCTTCAATGATGTAGAAGCCTTCGTCCTCCCGGTGGTGTATGTGCCATGGAGGACTCCCTTGTTTTGTCGCAAAAAGTTCTATCATGCAAAATTTACCTTTCGTTTCTTTACCGGTCGCATGTATAATGGCCAGTTCACCCATCCAGTTAAGTGCTTCCTTTTTAAGCCGTGGATCTTTACTTATTATATTCATGGAATTTTGATTTAAAGGGTTTCTTCTAGTTGTTTTCACTTTTTCCACTTAGGTGATTAAAGTGAGTCGCTTGCAACAAACGCTGGAATAACATCTTTTCTTATGTAGGAAGTTCAGGTAAAGTATATGGTTTAAATCGGATGTCTAAACCAGCAGAATTCACAATATTTATAAGAGTAAAAATTCCAGGAGATGACGAGGTTGGAATAGGATGTAAAGGCTGTATTACATTCGCTATTTATTCAATTCACCCTCTATCAGTGCCAATATTTCTTCCGGAAAGTCGTATAGGTCCTGTGCTTTTTCCAATATGTCCCTTGCATCAATTATCTTATTGGATACAAAGCATTCAAAACCCAGAATTGATATCAGCGCTTTTGGAATATGCTATTACGTATAGACTCGGATTCGGTGTGCGTGCGTCTATTCATTAGAAGAAATCTTGCTGCTATTTATTTTACATGTTTCTCTGTCCCATATGGTCCCGTCAGGGACCTAATATGGATAGAAAAAATAATGTTTTACGCGCCCCGTGCCGTCAGGTACGGAACATGTCAAATCAGGCTTTTTTGAGATAGTCAGCTGATGCTCGATTATCGAATGCATATTGGAAATCCAACCATTGGTTCATAGTTGAATGAATATGTGCTGTTTGATTTCGTTATATCGGGATTTCATATGCCGTCAATTGTTGAAATTTGATTAGCACTTCTGCAATCACGCTTTTTCAATTATTCAATCCATTGCCCCGATTCTTTCCAGCTCTACATTGATTTCAAAAAGTACCCTTTTGACCTCTTCAATTCCCGTTTTATTGAGGGCGATTTTGCGACTTCTGAATTGAAATGTTTCGTGTAGATCGATTTGCAAATCATTATCGGCCTTTATCGCATCGAGAGATCTCAATTTGAGTTTATATCTGGGGAAAGGTGCAGGTGTAAAATCATTTCCTATCTCTTGGTCTGTTAATGTGAAGTGTTTTTTTAAATAGGGATATAACATATTTCCAATGTCCCACCTGGGATTGGATTCGTCCCATTCCTTTATCCTCGGAAAGTTGAGTTCGTACAATTGCGTAATCATCAATCGAAGAGAATTGTTGGAGACCAGGTTCATATCCGATGATTTCAAGGATTCGTAACCCGATGAGTTGGGGAAAAAATGGCGATCCTGGCTCAAATTGCTGAAATGTATAATGATTGAATCCTCGGGCAGGTTTTCACCCAGCAAGAAACGCTTGAATTTATTACCACTTTTTTGGCTCGAGAGATGATTGTCATAATCATCCTGCAGATCAACCAAGGTTCTGTCCAAATCGGTCTTTATGGTTTTGAGCAACTCAATTTCGACAATCCTGGTTTTGCGGGCTTCATTCCAGTTGTTGATCTGCAGAGCAATAAGGATTCCAATGACCACCAGCAGGATCTCTCCAATGGCATATTTCAAATACTTTGTTGATTTAATTTCCACTATAAATGCATGACGTATTTGACGGAAGAATCTAAACATGGGTTTCCGTATGGATCATCACGGCGCCAGACAACATTACTGCGCTGGACTTGGCGTGAGACCTTGCTGGTTTTTATCGCAAAATAGATAAAAAGGCGATGTGCTCGAATATCGGGTAAAGGAGTAGCCTCGTCAAGACCTGAATGACTATTCAATCGTTCGATATACCGGTATTGACTACCAATAAAAGGGGCTTTGGCGAACAGTGTACTTTATGGAAACTTCGGAAATTTTGAATAATCTCTTTTTCGTTTCTCCAGGAAGGCATTTCTGCCCTCCACCGCTTCATCGGTGCCGTAGGCCAGCCGCGTAGCTTCTCCGGCATAAACCTGTTGACCGATTAATCCGTCGTCTATGAGGTTGAATCCGAATTTCAGCATTTTTATGGCCGTAGGGCTTTTGGTCATGATTTCCTGGCCCCAGTCGTACGCCACCTGCTCCAATTCATTATGTGGAACCACCTTGTTGACCATACCCATGTCATAAGCTTCCTGGGCGGAATAGTTGGCTCCCAGGAAAAAGATCTCTCTGGCCCTTTTTTGCCCGACCTGGCGCGCAAGGTAGGCAGAGCCGAACCCTCCGTCGAAACTCGCCACATCGGCATCCGTTTGTTTGAAAATGGCGTGTTCTTTGCTGGCAATAGTGAGATCGCAAACGACATGGAGGCTGTGTCCACCACCCACTGCCCATCCGGGTACCACTGCAATGACCACCTTATTCATGAATCGAATTTGACGCTGGACATCCAGGATATTGAAACGGTTGACCCCATCTTCTCCCTTGTAACCGGTTGTGGAACGTACGCGTTGATCTCCTCCTGAACAAAAGGCCCATACACCATCTTTGGGCGACGGCCCCTCGCCGGTGATCAATACCACGCCTATCTCCTGGCTTTCATGGCACAGGATCAAGGCTTCCCACAATTCATCGACGGTTTTAGGCGTAAAGGCATTCCGGCATTCCGGTCTGTTGAAGGCGATCCTCGCCACCCCGTTCAGCGATTTAAAGGTGATTTCCTCGTATTCTTTCTCTGTTTTCCAGTTTAAGCTTGCCATGTTCTAGAATTTGTAATCGAAGTCCTGCGAAGGTAAGAAGTAAGTTGTCAGTCAGTACCACGCACTGTTGAAATTCCGGACCTCTCTTATTTATTTAATTATCCAGATCCGGTTGTTCTCCTGAACAATCAAATATCACAGTCGTAGTCGTTATAACCTATTACTCGTAACGTGTCTTTTTCAATTTTGAACAATCTGTAATAATATTCGCACTGATGCCCTATGCCATCATCAGTCCAGGATGTGATCAGGTAATTTCCCGTTTGTTCTGTTTGAATGATTTTTGTTTCAGTAAGAATTATTTCACTTTCATCCGTCCTTCCAAGGTATGTGTTGTTGTTCCAGAGAAGTTTTAATTCAAATGATTCTGGGTCATTGATATCTTTTGATACTGAAATATTATCCTTAGTTACTTCGAAAAACCTTAACTGTTTTTTAAGGTCTTTTTGATTGGTTTGAATAACAAATGAGATCCCATTTATTTCTCGCTCACTGTATCCAACAAAATGGCCACTGTAATGAATATTTTTATCAATGGAATAGGTAACTTTTGTTTCTAT
>JBFKOL010000393.1:0-3667 GCA_041628815.1 Saprospiraceae bacterium
AGATCCATTCGTTCCCTTTGTTGATCCATCCAGTCATTGATGATTTTATATATGGTGGATGAACATGCGATAAAGAATGTGCCAAGAAAATATTTGGCGTTGTTTTCCAGGGTGAAGATGGTTGGAAACGATAAATTTTCGGATCGTATAATGAGATAGTCTATGGCCACTTCTACCGGTGCCGCGAGCGCCGCAGTCAGAACGAGCAGAACGAGATAAAGGACCAACTTTTCCCGTTTCAAGTATTTGGGAAACAAATAGTTCAAATTGAGATAAACGATCGCTATGTAAAAAATGATCCTGATCAGCTTTTGGGTCATCTGTATGGGAAGTGAGCGATCTTCTCGCTGATCCATAATTACCAGGAAAAAGAAAAAAACGATCCAAAAGAAAACATGATAAAGTATACCCTTTTGGATACTTTTTTCTATGAGTTCATAAATCCTATAGTTTTTGTCGAGTGATATGAACATCAGCGCAAACTAAACTCAATTATAGATAAGAAATCAATATTTCAGATAAATTCAATGATCCTTTCGATAAAAGTAGTGTTAGCCTGTTGTAGTTTATTTGAATGATCTTAATATTGCAATAATATGTCATATAAGAAAAAGGATTCCTATGTTGCGCATATCACACAGGAGTTGCGTGACCATTATGAATCTATCCTGACGCTTGTAAATGAGGATCCTGCTCGCGAGGGACTCGTTAAGACGCCTGAAAGGGCTTCCAAAGCCATGCAGTTTCTGACACATGGATATGAGCTTGATGCCAAAGAAATATTGAAGTCAGCCTTGTTCAAAGAAGACTACAGCGAGATGGTCATAGTTAAGGATATTGAGTTGTATTCTTTGTGTGAGCATCACATATTACCCTTTTTTGGGAAGGCTCACATTGCATATATTCCGAATGGCTATGTGGTAGGGCTGAGCAAGCTACCTCGTGTGGTGGATGTTTTTTCACGAAGACTTCAGGTACAGGAAAGGCTGACGGATCAGATTCTTCATTGCATTGACGAAACGCTCAAACCTCTCGGTGTCGCCGTAGTTATTGAAGCGGCGCACCTATGTATGATGATGCGAGGGGTTCAAAAACAAAATTCGGTTACCACGACCTCCGCATTTACCGGTGAATTCAAAAATGTTGAAACCCGAAATGAATTTCTCAATTTGATCAGTACAAAATTGCGTTAATGGGTATTGCTTTGGTATTTCCGGGACAGGCGTCCCAGTTTGTAGGTATGGGCCGTAATTTCTCCAATGATTCCGAGCTGTCAAAATTGATGGCGCAAGCAGATGATGTACTTGAACTACCTCTTTCATCGGTAATGATGGAGGGGCCGGAGGAAGAACTCAGGGAAACGAATTTTACCCAACCGGCAGTTTTTGTTCATTCCATCATGGCATATCTAAAAAAGAAGAAAGAATTTGCCGACGAGATACAAGCTGTCGCAGGTCATTCCCTGGGTGAAATTTCGGCATTGGTAGCTGTCGGCGCGTTATCTTTTGAAGATGGTCTTCGGCTAGTTAAGGTTAGGGCGGAGGCTATGCAGGAAGCATGCGATGCGGTTTCAGGTACCATGGCGGCCATTCTTGGGATGGAAGACGAAAAAGTTGAAGAAATATGTGATGGAATTAGTGATATTGTTGTACCCGCCAACTACAATTGTCCTGGGCAGTTGGTTATATCGGGTACGAAGGCCGGTATTCAGAAGGCGATAGAATCGTGCAATGAAGCCGGTGCCAAGAGGGCGATAGAGATCAATGTAGGCGGTGCCTTTCATAGCCCATTGATGAAGCCTGCTCTGGAGAGGTTTGAAAAGTTTATCCACACACTAACATTCAATGCGCCGGTGGTGCCGATATATCAAAACGTCGATGCCACCCCTCAGATAGATCCCGTCGTGATACGCGATAACCTGATAAAACAGATCATCTCACCGGTCAGATGGACTCAGTCAATTCAGCGAATGTGTGAAGACGGCATTGGAGAGTTTGTAGAAGTTGGTGGTAAGGGAAAAATATTAATGGGTATGATCAGAAAAATCAACCGCGACGTTTCAATAACCATATGGGGTGAAAATGCGTGAACATACTGTCAAGAGAGGAACGGTTCTCCTGGCCGAACCATTCATGGTCGATCCCAATTTTAAAAGAGCTGTAGTCCTGGTAACCGAACACAACAGCGAAGACGGGACCATTGGTTTTGTACTGAACAAACCCATAAAAATGAAAATCAACGATTTGATTGAAGATTTTCCCGAGATTTCATCACACGTTTATGTCGGAGGGCCAGTGGCGAATGAAACCCTGCACTATCTCCATGATGTGGGAGACATACTCGATGGGAGCATACCGGTATGTGACGGTGTATATTGGGGAGGAGACTATGCAAAATTGAAATTTCTGATCAAATCTAAATTGATTCAACCCCACAACATTCGCTTCTTCCTGGGATATTCCGGTTGGTCTCCCGGTCAGGTATATGAAGAACTTGAATATGGATCATGGGTGTTAGCGGACATGGATCCCAATTATGCATTTAAGACCAGGTATCGTGAGATGTGGAATAAGGTTATGTACAACAAAGGAGGACAGTACACCGTAATTGCTGAAATGCCCGACTACGTATACCTCAATTGAATGCCTTGTTCAATTGATAAACGACAGCTTTGAAATCCTTAGGCCATGGTGCTTCTATCGTGACTCTGTTATTTGTGATTGGATGTAGAAATGAGACCTTCGATGCGTGAAGGCTGCTTCTCTTGAGAAGAGGCCTTTCCAATTCTCCTTTTCCCAGTTTGATGTGCTTGATGCTGGAAAGAAAAAACGCATCCTGTTGTCCGTATTCATGATCTACCAACAAGGGACTGCCATAATGCCTAAGATGAACCCTTATCTGATGTGTTCGACCCGTATGAAGTGTGATATCAAGCAAGGCAATAAGGCCGAAGATGGACTGCACCTTAAATGAAGTCCTGCTCGGTTTGCCGGAAGGATGTACTTCATAAGTTCCAGGTCTGCTGATCCTTTCCCTGATTGGAGCATCAATGATGGCTTCCATATCCCGTGGCAACTTCGTGAGAGCCTGATAAGTTTTTTCTATTTCTCCATTTTCGAACATTCGTGACAACAACTTGTGCGCGTCTGAGGTCCTCGCGAACAGCACTACGCCCGATGTGTTGTAGTCGAGTCTGTGAACCACATATAGCGGTTCGAAATGCCCATGCATCACCGATTTGAGATTTACCTTAGCTGGATCAAACCTGTCGGGTATGGTAAGCAATGCCGGCGGTTTATTTACCGCCAACAGATGATTGTCTTGGTACAAAACAGTGGGTGTCTTCAAGGATGTAATTTTTCAAAGGTGTATCTTTTCATGACAAACGCTGCCCAGGGCAGCAGTAACCGGCTCCTGCCTTGCTTATTGGGAGATCCGGCAGAAAGTCTTTTTTTGAGAAATGTGAGTTCCTCTCTTTTGCCAGGAAGCTTTTTCATCGCAAACACAGCATTGCCCAAGGCCTTGAGCACAGCTACACCGTTCGAAGGCTGCCCTGATAGCAAAAGCTTTAAGACGAAAACAAGATCAAGTACCAACCGGCATGGAAGCATCCAATACAATCTTCCAAGGACTTCATTCTTACACATCATGAACCAGTTGTTCCTCA
>JBFKOL010000394.1:0-3611 GCA_041628815.1 Saprospiraceae bacterium
AAACCAATGGAAAATCTATGGAAGGCATGTTCGATGTTTCCAAAGGACTGACCTGGATGACCGCCAGAGCCTATGGCAGCCTACTGCGGCAAGGTGATCTCAGTGCTCCGGACTATATTCTCTCTAACACTGGCAAAAAAGAACATTCCTATGGAACAGATCTTCGACTTCATTTCAATTCCGAGTGGGATGCCAGAGTTTCCTATGGCTTCTTCCAACAGGAACTGGGCATATTGCGAGGAGCGGTCAACGGAAACCTGGAAGATCTCATTACCGCTTTGAAAGCTGACATACCCAACGAGACAAAGCCTTTCACCTATGATATCAGTAGCCCCAAACAAAGCATTGGGCACCATGTTTTAAAAACTGAATTGCAATACATCGATGCCACTCAGTCAGCGAAATTGTCCTATAGCTTTCAGGATAATCACAGAAGGGAATTCGATGTCCGCAGGGGCAATGACTTGGAAATTCCCAATATAGATGTAAAGTTGAGGGCTCATATTATTGAAGGAGACTGGTCCCATCCCCGATGGAATAGACTAAAAGGCAACATAGGCTTTCAATACATCTATCGTGAAAATGCCAACCAGCCCGGAACAAATACGGTGCCATTTATCCCCAATTATAGCAGCGTCAATTTCGGTGCATATGTCATAGAAAATGTAGAATCTGGTCCCCATAAATTTGAAGCAGGACTTAGATTAGACTTTTTCACTTCGGCTGTTGCAGGAAGGCAGCCGGACAATGAAGTTTACCGCAATGAGTTTTCTTATACCAACTTATCTGCCATATTGGGATACAAAAGATCCATCAATGATGATATAAGCTTCATATCTAACCTTGGGACAGCATGGAGACCACCGGGCATTGGAGAATTGTATCGATTTGGCCGAAGAAACGCTTTTATTGAGTATGGTTTGTGGCGTTATACAATCGATGATGCAGGAGGCGTTGCAACGGGCGAAATACTATCCGATTCAGAAAGAAAAGTATCATCCGAAATAGGATTCAAATGGGTAAACAGCATATCAGTCGACAGGGAGAAGTGGGATATGAATCTCACTTTGTACGGCAATGTCATTCAGAATTACATTTTCTCGAGACCTGCAGGTCTTACGAGAACAGTGCGTGGGACGTCCCCATTCTTTATATATGACCAACAAGATGCATTCTTTGCAGGAGCTGATTTCAACTATAACAGGGAGCACAGCAATGTGCTAAACAGCAGTTTTGACGCTAGCTATCTGTACGCGGCACGGATGGAAGGTAAGGGTACATTTGCAGGGTTGCCCCCACCAACATTGTCCTACTATTTGACAGCATCGCCTGCTATAGATTTCTTGAAATCATTCTCACTAGGTACTGGGATACAATACACCTTCAAGCAGCCTTTGGTCCCCGCAATAATTTCAGTGGAAGAAATTTTGTTCGCGGATCAGAACGGAATTGATCTCTTTGGTGCAGACTCCGAAAATTTTGATATCTCCGAAGCGCCCGGTGGTTATTTGATGATTCATCTATTCTGTACTCTGAAGACCGGGAATTTTCAAGTTGACATAGGCGTGCGTAATCTTTTGAATACCTCCTACCGTCATTATACCGACCGCATGCGATACTTTGCTGATGACATGGGGCGAAACCTATCCGTCACTGTCAGGTATGGACTTTAAAGCCCGTTGCATCCTAAAAGGTTCGATCTATTGGATCACCAACTTCCAGATGAGGTCGATATCGGTATCACCGGTGAGAACATTAGAGTCCGAAGATTTTGCATCGGGCTGGTGTTTGAGTACGATCCTGAAATTTCCTTCACCCAGCGGAGGACCTGCTGTCCACAACGTAGATAGCCCAATTGGCAATCCGTTTACGTCTTTATCAATGTAGTTGACGGGGTCTGATTCACGATCAAAATTGCCATCGCCCGTAGGATCTGAAAATGCACCGTCCGTCCACTGAAAGAAGATTTGATGTTCTTCACCCTCTTCTTCAACTTCTTCTGTAATGCTTTCACCACTGATCGAATTCTCAAACGTAATTGCGAGAGAATACGTTACTCCAGTTGCCAGGATGATGTCATCGACGATAACAATATCTTCAGGTCCTTCACCATCAGGGTCTATTGCCCTGGCAATGACTTTAGAGCTACTGTTCGCAGGATCAAAAGACAGGATCACGTCTGTAATGATTTCTTCCTCGTTTTCAACCGGAGGTGGTAACGGTGGGTCGCCAATACAACCGACCATAACGCCGAATAGCAGGGCGACCGTGATTTTAAAAACCCAATTCTTCATTGTTTTATGCAACATTGTTGCATATATACGACTTTTTCGTGACGGATCAAATCGTTACAGGAACGTCGAGAATCTTTTGAAAATCCGCGACATCCATTCCGCCAATCAATGCTTCTGTGGATACACCAAAATGACGCCGTTACAATCAAACCTGGGTTTCATTCATTTCTCGTGAGAGAATTGGCTATTTTCGGCCCTCCACAGTGTATCATGGAGTGAATGACCCTAAAGAATTGAAAAATGGCCGATTCAAGACGGGCTTCTTCGAGGCAATTAAAAAGGGTGGAATATGTAGTACAGGCACAGAGCCGGTTGATACAATTCATGAGTACCATTCTGATCTCGTTGCTACTTACCTATCTGATCAAAGACGACACACTCAATACCGCCCAGGTATATGTTTTGTTCCTCCTGTTTTTTTCCATGGGGCTCTGGATTACTGAAGCCATCCCACCTTTTGCTGTGGGGATCATGATTGTAGGATTCCTCGTTTTCTTTTTAGGTCAGCCCTCTATGGATGCCTTTGATATCGACGTGGCAAAATTTGTGAATACCTGGTCAGATAGTGTCATTTGGATATTACTGGGAGGGTTTTTCCTGGCGGAGGGTATGCGAAAAACAGGACTTGACATGTCTATGTTTCAGCTCGTAACAAGCCGTTTCAAGTCAGACCCATATCAGTTGCTTCTCGCATTGATGTTAACAACAGCATTGATATCTATGGTCATGTCCAATACTGCTACAACTGCTATGATGTTCGCCGCGCTCATGCCACTGATTAAAAAACTTGGAAGAGATAATGGATTCTCTAAATGTCTTCTTCTCGGGATCCCGGGGGCAGCTTCGGTGGGAGGCATGGGAACCATCATCGGTTCCCCACCCAATGCTATTGCCGTTGATATGATCAACCGCATGCCTCAATTTGACCAGGACATCGATTTCTTCGATTGGTTGGTATTCGGATTTCCTATTGCATTGATCCTTGTTGTCTTGTTTTGGTGGATGCTTACACGACGCTACAAGCCAGAAGTAAACCTTGATTTTTCAATGTTGAGTATTCCAAAGAAGAAACGGCCCTCCTCTTTTCAATACGTCGTGAGCTGGGATGCACAAAAAGTTATGTGGTCTGTCTTGGCCGTCACAATGTTGTTGTGGTTGACCGATGGCCTACATCCGGTACCAATGGCCGCAGTATCCGGTATTCCTATCGTAGCGTTGACGATGACCAATATCATAGGAGCTGAAGACGTGCGTACATTGCCTTGGGACACTTTGATGCTTGTAACCGGTGGATTGTCCCTTGGTTTAGCCATACAG
>JBFKOL010000395.1:0-3602 GCA_041628815.1 Saprospiraceae bacterium
AGCAGCTATAACCGGTTTTCGGCACTTTTCAATCGTACTAATGCAATCCTGTAGGAACAGGATAAACTCCCGAATCTTTTCTCTTTTACGGCCTTCACATTGGTGATCATTCAGCTTTCCTACATCCATAAGTAGTGACAGATCTATTCCTGCACAAAAGTGTTTCCCATTACCGGCCAGCACAACCACCCTTACATCTTCAGACTGGCTCATCCACTCGAATGCGTGCTTCATCTCTTTCCAAGCATCCATATTGAGAGCGTTGGATTTCTCGGGACGATTGAACACTACGGTCCCGATATGGTTTGCTGCAGAAACTTCAAAGAACTGGTAAGAAGGTATCATTGTTTCTTTTTCTTGTCAAAGTTTTCAAGGATCCCAGCAGTGGAAGAAAGATTGGGATCTGCAGCGAGCTCAATCTCCAGACCCTTAGCCAGGGTAGTACTATAACCTTCGTTGTATAATTGTTTGATCCTCCCGATGGCCTCTTTGTCATTGGCAGTGATTTCTTCAATGACCCCTCGAACCTTGGCTTCAATATCCTGGTCATCGAATGACGCATTAACCAGTCCTATCTCCTGGGCCATTTCACCACTTATACGCCGCGACGTAAAAGTCATTTCCTTGGCCCTGTGCAAGCCAATCCTGCGAGAAAGCCTTTGGGTCATTCCCCACCTTGGCATAATGGCCCATTTCGCATGGGTATCGCTGAAATAAGCACTATGCGTACAATAAATAAGATCAAACATTAGCACCAACTCCAATGCTCCGGTAAAACAATAACCATGTACCTGCGCAATGGTCACAATAGGGAGATTACGGATCAATTGATCCAAACGGTATCCCAGTCTGAGGATGCCCTTGTCTTGATTGAAATCTTGGGATTGTGTCTCTTTAAGATCCACTCCTGCAGAAAAAGCCCTGCCATTGCCTTTTACGATAAGTACCTTCATTGCGGGGTTCCTGGAGCATCGTTCAATGGCATTTATCATTTCTTCCATCAACCGGTATGACAGAGCATTCAATTTATCGGGTCTGTTAAGGGAGATGGTTGCGACGTTCCCCGTCTCTTCGTACTGGATCAATCCATACATGGTCATGTCATTATAGGTGCATGAAGGATACCCCCATCATTCACAAGGACGGCACCTGTCATGTACGAAGAGGCATCGGAGGCGAGAAAAACTGCAAGACCAGCCATTTCATCGGGCATAGCCATTCTTCCCAGGGGAATATTTTGCTGGAATTTATTCAAATTTCTTTCATCGGCCCACAAGGCGTAGCTGAGCTTTGTTTTCACCAGTCCCGGACATACCACGTTTACACGAACATTGTATTTTCCCCATTCTGCGGCCTGATTTTGTGCCAGCATGACGAGACCGGCTTTGCTCAAATTGTACGCTGCAAAACCAGCGGTAGCATGCAGTCCTTCCACAGAGGAAATATGGATGATACTTCCTCCTCCCTGCTTTTTTATTTCGGGGAAGACCAACTTGCTCAACTCCAGTGGAGCATGTAAGTTGATATCGAGTGTTTTGTGATAGGCAGCAGGAGGCATATCTTCAATGGGTCCGAAATATGGGTTGGTGCCAGCATTGTTGATAAGTATGTCGATCCGCCCATAGGCTTCGAGTGTCTTTTCTACAAGCTTATTACGCTGCCCTTCATCCGCTACATGGCATGCTATTCCAGTGGCAGAAAGGCCGTCAGCCACAAATTGTTTTGCCACCGCATCCACAGCTTCCTGTTTACGGCTGCTAATAACAACCGAAGCACCAAATTCGGCCAGGCCACGCGACATCGCTTCTCCTATACCTTTACTTGCGCCGGTTACTATGGCTACCTTCCCCGATAAGTCAAAAAGATTCTTGATTCTGTCCATCATTCCTATTTAATATAAAAAACGTCACCATCTTCAGCTAATATGATCGGCCCTCCAAAGATTTTGTCCAATCCAAGTTTGTAAAATCTTCGTGAGATGGGATTCTCCGGGGCTGGTGTCAAATGCGTCAGGATAAGTTTAGATACTCCAGCCTGCTCCGCAACTTCTGCAGCCTCAGCAGGGCTGGCGTGATACTGCTGCATCTGATCGACGACATGTGCATTCCTTTCGTTCCCCAGGTCCTTCTGAAGGCGGGATGCCCTTTGGATAAATTCTTTTTGCATAGCGTCATGCACCAAGATATCAGCATCACGGGCATGACGGATAACATTTTCACTTTTCTTGGTATCACCCGTGATTACCAATTTCTTGCTGCCAGAGGTGATAACATATCCAAAAGAAGGATCTACAGGTTGATGATTGACGCCAAAAGCAGAGACCGACAGGCCTCCTTCTGAAAAAACCAAGGGGCATTCATCACCCTGCAGGTGTATTGTGCTGTGTGTAGCGCCACCGAGAGCTGGCTCAAAATATTTTGCCCCGTGATGTTTCCATCGATAGCTGATTTCACTGCGCAACATTTCATTGATACCATGTACAATGGAATCGACAGGTTCAGGCCCATATATGGTCAGGGGCCGCGACCGTCCCAGTTGCCAGGATCGGTTGACGAGATTGGGCAGGTCGATAAAGTGATCTGAATGCCAGTGCGTAATAAATACCCCGTCAAGTCGGTCCAAGGGCAACCGTAAATTTTCCATATGATCGGTAACACCGGCACCTGCATCAACTACGATGAATTTGCCATCTGAAAATATCGCATTGCCACTTTGAATTCTGTCGGAAGGTACTGAAGATCCCGTACCTACTGTGATCAGGACCATTTCGCTTTCATTCTCCAGCAACTCATATCTAAATTCAGCACTTTGCGACTGTCTCTCTACGAAGCGATCAATCAACTTGTCCTGGTTGATATAGGCAAAGATGATTATGAAAATACCCAACAACAACAGGGTAAGGAAAATGTAGACAAACTTCCTCATGGTCGGTAAAACAACTGGTGAAGATGCGCGCTGGGCCGCAAGGTACTCAAATCCGCATACTTCAGAACTTCTATTTATGACACCGCAACACGCAACTCGAATTGATGTACGGACTTATTTTCCTGTGCGAGCTGACGCAACGAATCAGGTATGGCAAAACGTTCGCCAAACTGCTTGGTAAACTGGTCGCAATCTGCAATGAATTGTGCCATGCCTACATAATCTATGTAGGAAAGACCTCCACCAGTATAGATCGGGAATCCCCATCCTAATACAGATCCGATGTCCCCGTCTTTGACCGAGCGCAACACGCCCTCTTCAAGACAACGGTAACACTCTAAGGCCTGTCTGTGCATAAGCCTTTTTGCTATGGTATCCTTATCCAGGGCGTCAACACGTGAATTGAAGATTTCAGCGAGTTTTGGCCAGATTTTTTTCTTTTCACCGGCGGGATAATCATAGTATCCTTTACCTACTTTTTTTCCTTGTCGCCCATATTCTTCTACAAGCTTTTTCTGAATCTTGTACATCCGTGTCATGGAAGGATGTTTTTCAACTGAAGGGTCACTCTCATAGACATGCATGCCAAGAGTTAATGAAACTTCATCCGTTACTGCAAGGGGACCTACCGGCATTCCCTGTGTGCGTGCAATGTTCTCGACCATGACCGCCGGTAC
>JBFKOL010000396.1:0-3601 GCA_041628815.1 Saprospiraceae bacterium
ATCTACGATCACTGCTACGTCGGCGATGTTGTCGTGGTCATCAACATTGATCACTTTAACCCCCTGGGTGGCCCTGCCCATAACCCTGAATTCATCACCTGCTACCCTGATGACGATTCCGTCCCGTGTAGTGATCATGATATCATCCTGGTCGCGTATTCCTTTAATACCTATCAAGGCACCGGTCTTAGAGGTGATATTAAGTGTTTTGACACCTTTGCCACCTCTGTTCGTGATGCGATAATCTTCAACGGAAGATCTCTTGCCGTAGCCATGCTCTGAAATAACAAATATGCTGGTTTCTTCATCATTAGGCGATAGACAAACCATCCCAATGACGCAATCATCAGCATCGTCTAGAGAAATGCCTCTCACCCCAGCGGCATTGCGTCCCATAGGCCGAACCTTTTTTTCGTTGAACCGTATGGCTCGACCACCTTTATTGGCCAAGAATATCTGGTCAGTGCCATCGGTCAATTTTGCTTCGATCAGGTTGTCCCCCTCATTGATGGTTATGGCATTAATACCATTCATCCTAGGTCGAGAAAACGCCTCAACGCTGGTCTTTTTAATCATTCCTTTCCGCGTAGCAAAAACAATGTAGTGAGAATCCAGAAATTCCTCATCTTTCAAATCTTTGATAATGATATAGGCTTTTACCTTGTCATCTTTTGGTAGGGAAACAATGTTCTGTATAACTCTCCCTGATGCATTTTTGGAAGCTTCGGGTATTTCATATACGCGCAACCAGAAACAGCGACCTTGTTCTGTAAACAGCAACAGGTAATTGTGATTGTTGGCGACAAAAATGTGTTCAACAAAATCCGCATCTCTCGTCTTGCTACCCTTAGCTCCTCTGCCACCTCTGCCCTGCTGTCGAAACTCATCTGACTTAGTCCTTTTGATGTATCCCAGATGCGAAATAGTAACGACCACTTCTTCGTTGGGGATCATGTCTTCAATGGAGATCTCCCCATCCGCATGGCTTATTCTTGTGCGACGTTCGTCTCCATAGGAAGATTTGATTTCAAGGATTTCTTCCTTCAAAATGTTTCTCCGCCTGTCCTCCTTTTCCAAAATCTCTTTGAGATCCGCAATCTTGATGAGGAGATCGTCGTATTCATCCTGCACTTTTTGACGTTCAAGTCCAGTCAATCGCATAAGGCGCATTTCGAGGATCGCCTTTGCCTGGATTTCAGTCAATTCAAAGGTTGACATCAAGCCATCCCGGGCATCCTCCACGGTTTTGGATCCCCGTATGAGAGCAATGACTTCATCAAGATTATCCAGAGCAATCAACAAACCAGCAAGGATATGCGCTCTCTCCTCTGCTTTTCTTAGGTCGTATTGCGTTCTTCGTACGATGACTTCGAGCCTGAACTTGATGAACTCTTCGATCAATTGTTTCAAGTTCAGTGTTAGGGGACGTCCGTTTACAAGAACAACATTGTTCACCCCATAGGATGTCTGCAGAGGTGTGTATTTGTAAAGTTGGCTGACCACGACTTTTCCAATGGCGTCCATTTTCAAGTCAAGCACAATGCGAACGCCATGCCGGTCGGATTCGTTCCGAATCGCAGAAATGCCTTTGATCTTTTCACTTTCAACGGCCTCTTTGATTTTTATTTCCAGTGTTTGCTGGTTCACCTGGTAGGGAATTTCACTGATAATGATCTGATCCCGGCCGGATTTAGTCGTGACAACCTCTGCTTTTCCCCTCAATACAATTCTACCTCTGCCTGTCTCAAATGAATCCCTAATACCTTCGGTTCCATAGATTATACCGCCAGTCGGAAAATCAGGACCTTTGATAAAGTTCATCAACTCTTCCACTTCTATGTCCGGCTGATCTACCGTCGCTACGATGCCGTCACATATTTCGCTGAGGTTATGTGGCAGCATATTGGTGGCCATACCAACAGCAATACCTGAAGCACCATTTACCAACAGGACCGGCAGCTTCGTAGGCAATACGGTCGGTTCTTCTAAGGAGTCGTCAAAGTTCAAGGTGAATTCGACAGTTTCTTTCTTGATGTCGCTTAGAATCTCATCGCTTACGCGACTGAGCCTAGCCTCGGTGTAACGCATTGCTGCGGGACCGTCACCTTCGATGGATCCAAAGTTCCCCTGTTTATCTACAAGGGGATATCTCATATTCCACTCCTGTGCCATGCGAACCATGGCATCGTATACGGCCCCATCACCGTGCGGATGGTATTTTCCCAATACCTCACCAACAATTCTTGCTGATTTTTTATGCGGCTTGGAAATATTAAGTCCAAGCTCAGACATCCCGTATAAAATCCTTCGGTGTACGGGCTTAAGACCATCTCTAACATCGGGTAATGCCCTGGATACAATGACCGACATAGAATAGTCTATGTAGGCCGATTTCATCTCTTCTTCGATGTTTACAGGAATAATTCTCGGATTCTCTGCCATATGAGCTGTAAAAAGGGTTTAATATCTGATTTATTTTAATCAATAATCTACTCGAAAATCGGTAGTTAAAGATCGACTTGCAAAAGTACAGTAAAAGGGTCAAACCAACTAATGTTCTTCGGATATTGATAAGTGCCAGGAGGATATTCATCAATTGCATTGAAAATGCCTGATTACTCAGAACAAATTCTCTTTTTTCGCATTACTTCGCATGGAAGAAAAGTGTTATGGTTCACAAACAATCCGACAGGGTAACTCCGTATAATGACGGGTCCAGTAAAAAGGCACAAGTCGAGGCTATGTTCGACTCTGTGGCAAACAGATATGATATATTGAACAGGGCTTTGTCAATGGGAATTGATGTTGGCTGGAGAAAAAAGCTGATACGGCAAATGAAGTCCTACGGGCCTAAAAGAATCCTGGACATGGCAACTGGGACAGCCGACCTTGCCATCATGGCGGCGAAAAGAATTCCAGATGCCACGGTTGTAGGCATTGACCTGTCTAAAAATATGATACAACTGGGAAAGAAGAAAGTGGCAAAAACGGGATTGGATCCAAGGGTAAGGCTTGAAATAGGCGACAGCGAAGACATAAAATACGATGAAGGTCAATTTGATGCTGCCATGGTGGCTTTCGGTATCCGGAATTTTGAAAATCTGGACAAAGGACTGTCTGAATTAAACAGGGTCCTTGATGAAGGAGCTCCATTGTTCATCCTGGAATTTTCAAAACCAACAATATTTCCTGTAAAGCAAGTGTTTAATACATATTTCAAGTGGATAGTACCACTTATAGGGAGGATTTTCTCTGATGACAAAGTTGCCTACCAATACTTGTATGAATCGGTCCAGGAATTTCCTGATTATCAGGATATGTGTGAAAAACTTTCTGAGGCAGGTTTTAAGAACTGTACATGGGAAGCACTGACTTTTGGCATATGCTGTTTGTACAAGGCAGAAAAGCGCTGATCCTTTTGCCGATGTTATTGATCGGCATCGTGTGTCAAGCACAGCATGGCCAGCGCAACTACAACTACCTGGAATACAAGAGCAAATCATACTATTTCGGTATTTCGCTGGGATTTAATTCATCCAAACATCAGCTTTTTCACTCCAAAGATTTTATTGACAATAATCAGATAAAAGGGGCACAGGGA
>JBFKOL010000397.1:0-3593 GCA_041628815.1 Saprospiraceae bacterium
CCGCAACCACCAATATCATTACAAATACAAAAGAATTGCGCATACTGGGATTGTCAGGTGTGTACAACCAACTGCTGATCAATGGTTTTCCGCTGATACTGGGCTCGTCCTATACCTATGGGATCAGTTCGATACCCGGCACTCTTGTAGAAAATATCTACGTCGCCAAAGGGGCGAATTCAGTGCTGCAAGGGTATGAAAGTATCTCCGGTCAGATCAACGTGACCCTTGAGAACCCGGACAATACCGATCGGCTGTTGTTAAATGGCTATATCAATAACTTTGGCGAAAAACAAATTAACCTGAACCATTCATACCAGGTTGGAGACTGGAGCAGCTTAGTGGCCTTGCATACTACTCAACCTGCTGGCAGGATCGATGGCGATGATGATGACTTTCTCGACCTTCCATTGCAATCGCGGTATTCCGTATACAATGCATGGAAACGGGGGAACGAAGCGGAGTGGGGACCGCACACTCTCATAGGATTCCGTTATGTGGACGAACAGCGCACCGGTGGGCAAATAGATTTTGATCAGGACATACATTTGGGGAGTAATGTTCAATACGGGCAGAGGATTCAGTACCGTCAGCCGGAAGTCTTTTTAAAGACAGGTTTCAGGATCGATGACATCCATCATTGGGTCGTGATGGCATCTGGTTTTCACCACGATCAAAATTCGCATTATGGCACCCTTGGTTACGATATGAGTCATTCCAATGCCTATGTCAATTTTCAGTATGAACGGACCTGGAAAGACAAGAATGTGCTCAAGACAGGAGCCAGTTTCCGCTACAACAGACAAGAGGAGCAGATAAGCATTCCAGAGACCGAAACGTACAGAGATTATGGAGGAAAATATCTGAGAAAAGAGCTTATTCCGGGTTTATTCGCGGAGAATACCTATTCATCGGGTGATGACAAATGGACTGTAATTACCGGCATTAGGCTCGATCATCACAACGACTTTGGCTTTCAATTTACCCCGCGAGGGCTCGTGCGGGTCCAGGCCGCTGAAAAGACCACGATGCGATTTTCTGCGGGCACAGGCTGGCGAACGGTGTTTGTATTCAACGAACAGGTGCAGTTGTTGGCGAGTTCGCGAAATGTCGTCTTTATAGAAGCACTCAAACCGGAAAGAGCTGTGAACATCGGTTTTAATGTGGTTCAAAATCTGAGCAAGGGCCGGGTAGAGGCGTTTGCAAGTTTGGATGCCTACCACACCAATTTCCAGAACCAGATCTTCCCGGATTATTTTCGCGATCCGACGGCGGTTTATCTCTACAATTCGGAAGGGACGAGCATCAGCAATAGTCTAAAGGGAGAGGTGAATCTCGCGTTAGACCAGGTATACACGCTAAAGCTGGCTTACAACTTTTTGGACGTGTACCGCAACGATGGAGATTTCAGACAAGATATCCCTTTCGTGCCCAGGCACTCTGCCCTGGCCAGTTTTTCGTATCGCCCTTTGAACAACCAGTGGCAGCTTGATGGGACCCTGCACTGGACCGGTAAGCAGCGCCTTCCAGACACCAGCAATAATCCGGAGGCTTTCAGGCGTCCTGATTTCTCTTCTCCTTTCTACAGGCTTGATGTTCAGGTATTGAAAAGATGGTCGAGACTTGAGATTTATGGTGGCTGTGAGAATGTATTCGGTTTTCGTCAGCGAAGGCCAATTCTCTCATGGGAAGACCCCTTTGGGCCATACTTTGATACGGCCTCGGTGTGGGGCCCGACCAGGGGCCGGGAATTCTATTTAGGGGTGAGATGGAGGATGCCTGGGAATGGTGAATAAAGAAAGTCAAGCTCCGCTTTTTGTGGGTTGGCAACTGGGAGTTGAATCATAAACCCGGCTTTTCAAGAAAGTTGCTGAATAGTTAAAAGATGTTATGCCGTTATCCAGGATAGAACCGATAGTGTATCGATCAACCATTTCCGGCCATTTAATGTCATCGTAAAATCCTGGATCACCACAGCGTATGGAATCTACTATGACACCTAACCTTTTCTTGGCTTAAGAGACGCTTATGAGGCGATACCAAATATCATAAGGCCCATGTTATTTTCAATAAAAAGAAAAACAGGTCTTTTTTTAATATATTATAACTAAATTATATATTTGACTCCTACAATTCAGTATATGGAATCAGTGCTAAGGTTTTCTCAAATGGATATCGTTTTACAGGAGCTGCCGGGCGAAATCAGTATTTGTTTTTCCTTTACGGGATGTCCGTTACGATGTAAAGGGTGCCACTCTCCCTTCCTTTGGAAAGGCAGCAACGGCACGAAGCTCACGGCAAAATTGTATATAGATATACTTAGTCGTTATCAAGGCTTCGCCACAGCAGTCATTTTTATGGGTGGCGAATGGTCCGAGAGACACTTGGAGATGTTGCTCATCACCGCCAAGTCCATGGGGTACAAAACTTGTCTCTACACGGGCCTTACCACTGTTTCCCGCGCTCTCTTGTCAAATCTGGATTACATCAAAACGGGGCCATATGTAGAAGAATTAGGTGGGTTGTCCAGCAAAACTACCAACCAAAGAATGTATGAAGTAGCCACCAACAGGGTAATGAATCATTTATTTCAAAATTCAAATCATGGTTAAACTATCGAATGAACAAATCAATGAGAAAGTCGACTTTGTACAACACTACATGCAGTCACAAAACGCCTCGGACGGCTCCTTATTTGACTCAAACGCCAATGTCACCAACAAGAATATCGCCACCTTAGAAGCAGAAATAAATAAAGACATTACCATTCAGATCAACCGTGAGTTAACAAGCCGGAAAATAGAACATCTCTTTGGGAAAGAGTTGGCTGATGAATATATCAGGCAAATAGAAAGCCATGAAATTTATGTTCACGACGAAACTTCACTAAAACCTTATTGTGCTTCCATCAGCATGTATCCCTTTCTCCTTGACGGATTGGTAAAACTGGGTGGCGAAAGCCTTGCACCAAAACACCTGGAGAGTTATTGTGGCGAATTTGTCAACCTTGTTTTTGCCATTAGTTCTCAATTTGCAGGGGCCCTGGCCACCGTCGAATTTCTCCTTTATTTTGATCATTTTGCGGCAAAGGATTACGGAGATGATTACCTGGTAACCCATACCAAAAGCATCGAAAATCATCTGCAACATGTCGTTTATGCCATCAATCAACCAGCCGCGGCCCGTGGATATCAATCTGTATTCTGGAATATTTCTATTTATGACCAATTTTATTTTTCGAGCATATTCGGGCAATTCAAATTCCCGGATGGGACCCCTGCTAACTGGCACCGGTTTGAACGACTTCAGCGCTTCTTTATGAAGTGGTTTAACGCTGAGCGCCAAAAAGCCCTTTTGACATTTCCGGTAGTTACCGCTGCATTGTTGATTGAACAAGGCAAACCAAAGGATGAGGTCTTTGAAGAATTCTGTGCCGGAGAACTGAGTGAAGGCAATTCTTTCTTCATCTATCAATCGGAAAAAGCAGATAGTCTGGCCTCTTGTTGCAGGCTTCGCAACGAAATATCGGACAACAGCTTCAGTTATACCTTAGGAGCGGGGGGAGTCTCCACGGGGTCCATACAGGTGATAAC
>JBFKOL010000398.1:0-3581 GCA_041628815.1 Saprospiraceae bacterium
AAATGGAACACGGTACCTTTACCGTTGCCTGTACGCCACCAATATCCCGTTGATTAGATGTTTCTCAAAAGAATCGATCTTCTCCATTTTAAGAATTACGATAAAGCTAAGTTGCACTTTGTTAAAAAGGTAAACTTGTTTTATGGCGACAACGGCAGCGGTAAGACCAATCTGTTGGATGCAATCTATTATTGTTGTATTTCTAAATCCTATTTCGGATTGTCAGATCGCGATATTCAATTAGAAGGTCAGGATGTATTCAAAGTGGAAGGATGGCTTGTCGATGACCAGGGGGATACTGACCACATGGTGATCAAATACCGAGACGGAAAGAAAAAGCGTATTACCTGCAACGATGTACCTTTTTCTCCAGCTTCTGAAATCATTGGGAAATATCCAATCGTTTTTATTGCCCCGGACGATATACGAATCGTTAAAGACGACAGCCGGCACAGGCGAAATTTCGTAGATCGCATACTGTGCCAGTCAAATTTCAATTATATGGCCCACCTGGTTGAATACAATAGAGCGATGAAGCAAAAAAATGCCTTGCTGAAAAGAAGTCATCATCCGGACGTCAACACGGTAAAGGCCATCAACCAGATCAAGATACGTACTTCCAAATATCTCCGCCAGAACAGATCATCTTTTGTTTCGTCATTTGCGCCGATTATGGCTGCCCGCTACGATCAAATATCGGATACTCGGGAAGATGCTCTCATGACTTATCGTTCTCAATTCAGTGAGGATATTACACGCGATTTTAAATCAGTCCTGCAGGAAGAATTGGAGCAAAGAAGGATATTGCTAGGGGTTCACAAGGATGATTTCGAGTTTGACCTAAACGGCAGATCACTCAAAAAATTTGGGTCACAGGGACAAATCAAGTCCTTCCTATATGCCTTGCGATGGACAGAATACGAGTACCTAAAAGAGCAAACCGGGAAGAAACCTATTCTTTTAATGGACGACTTTTTTGAAAAACTGGACGGAAAAAGAATGGAAAACCTGCTTACTGCCCTAAACAGTGATACCTTTGGACAAGTCTTCCTGAGCGATACCGAAAAGATTCGGTCGCGCGAGATACTTCAAAAACACGGTATTGATTTTGCCTCATTTGCAATAAAGGAAGGAACAATCTTAGAGATGACCGCATAATGGATAAGCACATACGGCAAATATTGAAACGATATGTCAGTGATACCAACATCAGGGACGGATATTACCGGCAAAAAGTTGAGTCGTTCTGGATGCGTGAAATGGGAAAGACCATTGCCAATCGCACATCTTCCATTCTCTTAAAAGAAGGAATCTTGAAAATATCCATTACTTCTGCTCCGCTTCGACACGATTTAATGAATAGCAGGCAAATCATCAAAGATAAGGTGAATGCATTTCTCGGCGAGGAATTGATTAGGGAGGTGATCATAACCTGAGCGATACAAGTCGGCATAATACACGCAAGACCCAATAATGAAAGACCTCTACAACCAGCGAGGGTGAATTTCGCACCCACTTTGCGTCCTGGAATCCCTATTTTTAAGCCCGGTCCTGTTGTTCCGACCTAACCCGCTTTTTCTTGCCTTTGGTTGTACCGGCCAGCCTGATAGCACCAGCCACATCAACTATACCGCCTGAAACAGATAGTTCACTAAATGGTACGAGGTCTTCCGTTCCTGGTTTCATTACCAAGTCGGGAAGAGGTACAGATGAAGCAATGATTATTTCTCTTACCTGTGCGGCTGTAAGGGCAGGAAAATGTGACCTAATCAATGCTGCTAACCCCGTTACGACTGGTGCAGCCATACTGGTACCTTGGCTCGCCTCGTATTCGTCATTGGGTATGGTCGAAAATATCGCCTCTCCTGGAGCAAAAACGTCCACATTCTTTTTACCATAGTTTGAAAAAGAAGCTACCATCCGCTCATCAGATTTAAAAGATGAGGCTCCTACGCTGATCCAGTTTGTGGGTTTCTTCCTTTTCCAAAATAGAAATCCTTTCGGTTTTGCGTAAATGTCATTTGGGAAATTGTCTTCCTCATCGACACTCAACGAAGAATTACCTGCGGCATGCACAATTAAAACGTCATTCTTCTCTGCGAAGCGTACGGCTTCGTCCACGATATCCTTGTGGGGCGACTGGCCCTTGCCAAAACTCATATTGATGATGGATGCTCCGTTCTCTACGGCATATCGGATGGCATTTGCAATGTCCTTGTCTCTTTCGTCGCCGTCAGGCACAGCCCGAATGGTCATGATGCGAACATTGTTGGCAATGCCATTGATGCCGATGCCATTGTCGCGGGTGGCAGCAATGATACCGGCGACGTGGGTACCGTGATAGGCATCCGGTCCTTCGACCTTGTTATTTCCATAATACCGCTCCTTAAGGTCAGCGTAGTTGTCACCGACAATATCCCTTGGGTCAAAGTCGATGTTGTAATTGTATTTGAATTTGTTGCCATAGTATTCTTTGGCTTCTTCCACTGGCCCGAGAATATCTTCTCTTAACTCAAACACACCTGGTATGTACCCAAACTCATTGTTGTAATAATTAAGAATATTCGATCCAATTATGCTGAGCTGGTCAGATGCCATCATAAGTGAGTCGGCAATAGCCGTAGATAGCTCTTTGTTGCCTGCGGCCCTTTCAAGATGATTCAGAACATCAGTGAAAAGACTTTCCTGCGCCGCGAATTCCTCATAATTTTTTCGGGCCTTTCGAATTTCCTTCTCGATCCGCTTACCATATTCATTGAACATATTATACTCAGCCAATTGATCTTTCGATAGACGGGAAGGTTCGACATCGTCATATTTTCTCTTTAAGGCTGAGTAGAGACGCGTAATCTCATAAGTGTCGGCATCGACATTTTGGCCATCTTTTCCACCAATAAAATTCCACCCGTGAATATCATCTATATAACCATTGCGATCATCATCAATACCATTGTCGGGAATTTCATCGGTATTCACCCAAATGGCATCTTGTAAATCTTCATGTTCTATATCTACACCACTGTCAATAACGGCTACCACCACTGGAACACCTTTTTTATCCTTCAGTAATTTTTCATAGGCAGCATCAAGGTTAATATTGAATGGCGTCTCGGACGTCTTATCTGAATTGTACCAATTGACTCCTTGACCATTAAGCATTCCTGCTGACACTAAGATCATTAAGATCGCTGAGTATGTTTTCATATTGCGATTTGTTTTAAAGTGCTGTGACCCTTAATATGTATTAAATTGTGGTCTGTGCGTTTTGAGTTGAAATGAAGCGCCTGTATAGTAATTCAGGTGATTACCAGGATGTTCCCAAGGCGTGCAAATTTAAGAAAATAATAAATAGGTGTTAAGGGAAAATTTACCCGCTCGCATATTGAAAACGGTATGGGGTTTTGATTCATTCAAGCCCCTCCAGAAAGAAATCATTGCATCTGTTTTAGATGGACAAAACGTCGTGGCACTTTTACCCACTGGTGGGGGCAAATCATTGTGTTACCAGGTGCCAGCACTATGTTTAGAGGGCCTGACCGTTGTGGTGAGCCCATTGATTTCTCTAATGGAAGACCAGGTTC
>JBFKOL010000399.1:0-3573 GCA_041628815.1 Saprospiraceae bacterium
AAGGCGACGAGCTGCGCCGGTGCGATCCCGTTGAAAAAATACTTGAAACTTTTACCAGTGAAAGTTTTCATAATGATGGGGTATATGATGCCCACTAAGATGCCCAATCCCAGTAATAGGGTAGCGCTGTAGCCCAACAGCGCTTTAAAAATATCGACGGTGGGCGATTCAGCTACCAGGGCTGCAAGAAGGCCAAAAACACCGTAGGGAGCCGCTATCATGATCAGGTCAATGAGCTTGAGGATTACCTCATTCAGACCATCAAAAAAATCTTTCACTGGCTTGGCCTTTTCGGCAGGTATCAGGATGAGTCCTATTCCAAAGAATATCACGAAAAATATAACCTGCAACATTTTGCCATTATCAGTCAGGGAGAAGAAAAAATTGTCAGGAACGATATCAACAAGGGGTTGTAGAGGTCCTGCCTCTTTCTGGCTCGCGGCCTGCTCCATCTTTTCGGTAGCATTGGTGGCATAGCTCTCCATCAGTGTTTCCCTCGTGTCTTCCTGTACAAGATTACCCGGTTTCAGCGTATTGACAAGGACCAATCCTATGAGCACTGCCAATACCGTGGTCATTAGGTAAATGCCAATGGTGCGGGTACCCATTCTTGACAACTTGGAAATGTCCTGCAGGTCTGATATTCCCTTGACCAGGGAAGCTACTATCAGAGGTACTGCAATGAGTTTGAGCGAGTTGATGAAGATGGTCCCGAAAGGTTTGATCCAATAGACTATGAACGTTTTTCCTCCGTCAATCTGTACGGCTACCAAACCGGCAACCACGCCGAGGAACATACCAATAAGAATTTTCCAATGGAGTGGAAGGTTTTTCATGTAATCAAGGTTTTATGGCACGGGTCATTTCTCGTTTCCCCGGGGGTCCTGGCAATCTTTCTACCTCAAAACCCACTGAGCGCAACGTGCGCTTGAAGGATCCTTTGGCGCAGAAAGTTACAAGAATTCCCCCTTTTATCAATTGACTGAAGATCTTTTGCATCATGGGCAGTTTCCACAAGTCCGGTTGTACAAGTGGTCCGAAGGCATCAAAATAGACAATATGAAAACGTTCATTCGCAACAAATTCCTCGAAGAGTGTCTTGTCTTTAATCAAGGTAAATCCGCTGTCGATTTCGATGGGGCTCTGCCATTTACATCGAATGATTGAATGAAAGGCTGCGTCCAAGCCAGTAAGCCGACCCAAATTGGACCTCATCAATAAATTAGGTTCGACCGGGTAAGCTTCCAGTGCGTGGTAGTAAATGGGCAGATTGGTTTGACGGGCATAGGACAGGCTAAGGAGAGTGTTGAGTCCGGTGCCAAATCCGTATTCCAGGATCTTGACCTCTTCAAAGGCGGGAGACAATTTCACAAAATATTCAAGTCCGTGCTTTATAAATACATGACGGCTCTCTTGAATTGCACCATACGTGGAGTGGTAATGTGCGGAAAAACGATTCGACAAGAGGGTATCCGAGCCGTCCTTTGTCCTGACCAACTCGAGGTCATCTTTTCTCAAAAGTTAAAAATCGAGAATATCGGCTGGAAATCGAAAGCCGAAGGACATCCCGTCCCGCGGTTACATGAAGAAAGCAAGACTACAGCCAATAAGAGAGCTGCCATTTGCAAAATCGTTGTTTTATTGTTTGTTTTCATCTCTGAAGTAAGGATTTTCACAAGGTGAAACGCATCGCTGGGTCAAATATTACCCAAAGAACCGCAAAGGCTGAAAATCATAAAAATAGTCTGATATTGGGGCAGAAACAAATTGAATGTTTTGCACATACATCTTATTGCCATTGGAGGGGCCGTGATGCACAATTTAGCGCTCGATCTTCAAGCATGCGGTTACACTGTAAGTGGCTCAGATGACGAGATTTATGATCCGGCAAAGAGCAGGCTGCTCAAGGCGGGTCTTCTTCCTGATTCTACAGGATGGAACCCCGGGAAGATATCTAATGATCTTGATGCCGTCATTCTGGGCATGCATGCTCATGCCGACAATCCTGAACTGGCACGTGCGCTAAAACTGAATATTCCCGTGTATTCTTTTCCTGAATTCGTCAGCAGTAGGATACAAAATAAACATAGGATCGTAGTATGCGGAAGTCATGGAAAGACTACTACAACGGCGATGATCATGCATGCTCTTGATCACCATGCAATAGAATTTGATTATCTGGTCGGGGGAACGATAGATGGATTTGAGCGCATGGTAAAGATTTCAGAAAAAGCCGGAATAGTTGTCTTGGAAGGCGACGAATATCTTAGTTCGCGATTGGATGACAGACCCAAGATGCTTCACTATCGCGGACATGTCGTAATTGTTACAGGTATTGCCTGGGACCACATGAATGTCTTCCCTACTAAAGAATCATATGAATACCAGTTTGAACGGCTGCTGGAACAATCTCAAATTGAACAATTGATCTGGTGCGAAGAGGATGTCGCCCTGGAAGCATTGGTACGCAAAAGCCCGGTGGCGAAGAAATCTGGGTACCGGGCCCTTCCGTCTAATGAACAAGGTGAGATTTTATGGGGCGGAGCGGCATGGCCCGTCGATATTTTTGGTGAACACAACCGTTCTAATGCTCACGCTGCGATGATTGCCTGCCGGTCAGTGGGAATCAGTGAAGAAATTTTTTTGAGGGCTCTTAAAAGCTTCCGCGGTGTCGGCAAAAGATTAGAAAAGATCAACACAGCGCCGATAGTTTACCGGGATTTTGCCCATGCACCATCAAAAGTCAGGGCCAGCACCAAAGCGGTGAGGCAACGACATGGCGATGTCCGGATGACCGCTCTTGTTGAATTGCACACCTACAGCAGCTTGAACAAAGAATTCATAGGCCAATACAATGGATCCGTAGCCGCCAGTGATCATCTCATTGTGTATTACGATCCGGTCGCCTTACAAAACAAACGTCTCACGGGACTGGATGAGGACGAGGTCAGGTCGGCCTTTCAACACCAAAATATGATCGTGTGCAAGCGTGCAGATCACTTGCAAACTTCCCTTGAAGAAGCGTTGAAATCTTCAGATGTTTTGCTCATCATGAGTTCTGGCAATCTGGGAAGGATAGATCTAGATACATTATTGCGCAGGTTTCGGAAATGATGTCTGCCCTTTGGTGGTGAATAAAATACGGCGTGATCATTAACCCAGTTTCTCTTATTTTTGCCGAAATTTGCGATATGTCAAGGATCATAACACTAAGAGAAGCGCTGGGTGAAGCGATGTCCGAAGAGATGCGCCGCGACCCTGATGTCTTCCTCATGGGAGAAGAAGTAGCCGAATACAATGGTGCCTATAAAGTGAGTAAAGGCATGCTTGAAGAATTTGGACCGGAAAGAGTGATTGACACCCCGATTGCAGAGTTGGGTTTTGCCGGGATTGGGGTAGGAGCTGCCATGAATGGCCTTCGACCTATAGTAGAGTTTATGACGTGGAATTTTGCAATTTTAGCTTTCGACCAGATTGTGAACAATGCTGCCAAAACACTTTCTCAATCGGCCGGGCAATTCAAGTGTCCCGTTGTTTTCAGGGGCCCGAGCGGGTCGGCCGGTCAGCTTGCTC
>JBFKOL010000400.1:0-3558 GCA_041628815.1 Saprospiraceae bacterium
ACAAAAATGTGACCTCGTATTATGCTTGTTTAGACGTTATCACCTGGATGCATGGAAGAAACGCACCATGTATGACTTCTCTGCGCTTTTTCTTTTAATAAGGTAGTTTACGCCCAGTAAAAAATTTATTTATATGACTTTTAATAACCATACATGAACTTATCTGATACAAGGCACTTGGTTATTGGCGGTGCTGGGTTTATTGGTTCATTTATAGTTAAGGAATTACTGAAAGAGGATATACGTGAAATAATCGTCTATGACAATTTCTCTCGTGGCAAGTTGGAGAATATTGCCGAAGCAATGAAAGATCCTCGTTGCAGTATTTTTCCATATGGAGGTGATGTGCGTGATACTGATATTCTTGACAAAGCGATGGAAGGCATTGATTATGTGTTTCACCTGGCTGCTATGTGGTTATTGCACTGTAAAGATTTTCCAAGGACGGCGTTTGAGGTAAATATTGCAGGCACATTTAACGTTTTGGAAGCGTGCGTCAAACACAACGTTAAAAAATTGGTTTATTCCTCCTCAGCTTCTGTTTATGGAGATGCGATAGAGGTGCCAATGACCGAAGATCACCCTTTCCACAACAAGAATTTTTACGGGGCTACCAAGATATCGGGAGAGGCTATGTGCACAGCTTATAATGATCGCTATGGATTGCCGGTAATAGGTTTACGGTATATGAACGTTTTTGGCCCAGGACAGGATCAACATGCTGTTTATACGGGTGTTGTACCCATCATGTTGAATAAGATAGCAGCTGGCGAAGCACCAATCATTAATGGCGATGGCAGCCAGGCTTATGACTTCATCTATGTGGAAGACGTGGCCAGGTGTAATGTGGACGCCATAAAAAGTGACAAGAATCTGGGTTTTTATAATGTAGGCACTGAAGTGCAAACTTCTATTAAAGAGCTTTGCGACACGATTTTGCGATTGAAGAAATCCGATTTAAAGGTTGCATATAGACCTTACAGCGAGGGAGATGCGAGGGCTTTTGTTCAAAACCGCATTGGATCCAAGGAAAGAGCAGAAAAAGAAATTGGATTTCACTACAAGTATGAACTGTAAGAAGGCCTTAAAAAATTAATAGATTGGCGGCTTAGTAGCGGGATTGATCATCATTAAACAAATCATTTGGGGATTACAAAAGCCAGGACAATTCAGATAGCCCAGTCATCTGTCTGGGAAACTTTGATGTCCGGTTGGTCGTCTTCAGGCCCCAAGGTCATGGAATTTGATCGGGTGTATGCTCAAAGATGCCAGGTAGATCACGTGGTAGTGGTGTCTAGTTGTTCAACTCCCTTATATTTGGCGCCCTTAGCGGTTGGCATTGGAGAAGGCGATGAGGTTTTGCTGCCAGCACTTACTTGGGTATCCACGGCCAATGCTGGTACTCCCTACAAGAGTGTTCCTGCAGAAGGGCTCGAAATCATTGGATGTTTTTCATATCACCCCCGCAAATCGGTGACAACTGGGGAAGGAGGCGTGATCACTACCCAGTACATAGATGTGGCAGAGAAGTTTAGTCACGAAACCAGTATATCGGAAGAAGCACGTCACTTGGGACCGGGTCCATTCATTCTGTCTTCATTTGATGTCATGGGTTATATTTATCACATGACCGACATTCAAGCCACCATAGGCACTGTTCAACTGGGAAAATTGGATCGTTTTATTGATGATAGACAGCACTTGGCTAAATTTTATTATAAAGAATTTTGCAAGGTCGAATGGTTGAGAACACCTTTAGCTGGACCAGAATGCAGGCATGATTGGCAATTCTTCGTTTGCTTTGTGGATGAAAATAAGGCACCAAAACCGAGAATCAAGATAATGGAGATGTTGTTCGATCGTGGTTCTTATGCGCGACCAGGCACCCATGTTGAGCATTTGCTGGAGTACTATCTTCAAAAAGATGGATTTTGTCCGAATGATTATTCAGGGGCGAAGGCAGCTAATGACTTCTCCATATCAAACACCTTACACAATCAAATGTCGTACTTAGACTTTGAATATGTAGTTGAGCGGATAAAAGAATTCACCTGATGTGCGGAATTGCGGGAATATTCAATTTGCATGGTGCACCAGTTTCACTTGGTTTGATTAAAAAAGTGACAAGGTCTCTAGATCATCGTGGTCCAGATGACGAAGGGTTTTATGTCCACAATGAAGTAGCCATAGGTCATAAGAGGCTCTCTATACTCGATACGAGTGAGAAAGGAAGGCAACCAATGATTTCCAAAGACGGTAAGTGGATTCTTGTGTTCAATGGATGTATCTACAATTTTCTTGAGTTAAAAGTTGAACTTCAAGCATTGGGACACAAATTTGTATCCGGGACAGATACGGAGGTCATTTTAGAGGGTGTTGCAGCTCATGGTGTTTCATTTTTTAAAAGACTCAACGGTATGTTCGCCTGCGGTTTGTGGAATACTGAGACAAAGCAGTTAACATTAATCCGAGACCGTCATGGAATCAAGCCTCTTTATTATTGGTTTTCAAATAGAACACTGGTATTTGCTTCTGAAATCAAAGCTATTATTGCGCATCCGTATTTTAAAGTAGACGTTAACTTATCAGCGCTGAACGAGTATTTTACGTTTCAAAATCTTTTCAGGTATCATACACTTTTTAAAGAAGTGAACATGCTACCGCCTGCGAATATCGTCATATTCGACCAGGATAGTACTCGAGTTGATCATCATTCGTGGTGGGATTACGATTTTACCAGTCCGGAGGAAGGAATGACATTTGAAGATGCTAAGGAAGAGACAATAAGACTTCTTAAACAAGCTGTCACGCGACAAATGATTTCTGATGTACCGGTGGGTTCCTATTTGTCAGGAGGCATGGACTCCGGTTCTATCACAGCAGTAGCCTCATCGCAAATTCCGAGATTAGCGACTTTTACCTGTGGCTTTGATATGTCCACAGTAACCGGTGTGGAATCCAATTATGATGAAAGACGAGATGCCGAATTGATGGCCAGTTATTTTAAAACAGAACACTTTGAGCAAGTAATCAATGCTGGAGATCTCAGCTGGTCATTACCCAGGGTAGTATGGCATATCGAGGACCTTCGTGTTGGCATGAGTTATCCCAATTATTACATTAGCCGTCTCGCTTCGAAGTTTGTAAAGGTCTGTCTACAAGGTACAGGAGGTGACGAATTATTTGGAGGCTATCCGTGGCGCTATTACAGGGTGTTTCATAGCTTAGATCAGAAAGAATTCTTTGAGAATTATTATGCCTTTTGGCAGCGCCTCGTGCCAGATGAAGAAAAAAATCAACTTTTCATACCTGCCGTTCAAAAAAACATGGACTTTCAGGAACCGCGCCGGGTCTTTGAACGAGTCTTTACCTTTAATCAGGAATTGACCTATGATACACCTGAATCTCATATTCAAAACAGCCTTTATTTCGAGATAAAGACATTTCTTGCCGGGTTGTTGCTAATTGGCGATAAACTATCGATGGCAAATGGTCTTGAAGAGCGCTTTCCTTTTCTCGATAACGACTTAGTGGATTTTGCACAAAAAATACCTGTTA
>JBFKOL010000401.1:0-3525 GCA_041628815.1 Saprospiraceae bacterium
ACCAGGCGGGTTCCTGAAGACTATCGGAGGATGGGGTTGCCATCCAAGTCAAAATCTCTTCACTACCTTCAAAAGGACGGATACGCCTATGCATTTGATCTTAGGACCCATAGAAGATCTGAAATCCGCAATTTCCTTTTGCGGACTTATTTTCGCATGATGGGGTTCCAGACCTTGAGACACGTAGGTACCGATGATCATCTGCATGTATCCTTACGTTGCCATTATCTTCCTGGAAGTATATGAAGGAGCGGAATAATGACCGTAACGAACGGTCAGGTTTCTTTAATTTTTAAGCTTTTTCGGAGAAAATAAAAAGAACTTCCCCTTGTTAAGAGGATGAATAAGGGAATGAATACCTTGCCAAGTCCACCTGTTGAGCCCAGTGCAGTTCGCACGGTCGACCAGACAATGTAAGCAAATCCAACACAGATTACTGCATTCAGAAATCGCAACATTCATATGGCTGTGCGATATTGACGTTGTGCATTTTCTTCGGTAATTTTTTGGGTGAAATTGAACTTGTGGGGGAGAAAAGAAAGAAAATAGAGCGAAAAAAATACCATCAATCCAATAAATGGAAGTACCCAAAGAAATGATTTGCCTTCCGTACGGTTCTGGTTGTCCATCTACTCCGTAATGGGTGGGCACCTGATCAGGGAGTTGGCCGTAATAGATGGATGGAATGACAAACATAGCGATGAGTCCGGCCACTGAAATGCCTTCGAATAAATAATCCCAGGTTTCCCTGTATATTTCAATTTTTGGATTTTCAATTTTATTCACTACTGAGGATTACCTCACTTAAATATAAATTTCGATCGATGAGCACCCCTCACTATTCACCTGTCTTCCAGTCCGGCCCATTTTTATTTGTATCAGGCCAGCTTCCTCTTATAAATCGCGATCCTTTAATTGTTGAGGAAGGAATTCGAGCACAGGCTCGATTGGTCTTGCGGAAGACTGAAGAAATTTTAAAACCATTTGGTTTGGATCGGGCATCCATCGTTAAGACCACTGCCTACATAACAGATATTCGGGATTGGGATATTGTTAATGAGGAATATGCATCGTTTTTCGGAAACCATAAACCCGCGAGAACGGTCGTTCCCGTACCGCAATTGCACTTTGGCTGTCTTATAGAGGTGGAATCTGTTGCTGCTTTGAAAATCTGAAATTGGGCCGTCTCCGGGTGTAAAACATTCTATTTTGAAGATAGATGAAACCTGGTTGTAACCATATATCTGGCCCTGAGATTTTCTAATTTTACGTAAAATTCAACAAATCATGGGAAGGATATTTGAGGTTCGTAAGGCAGCGAAGTTTGCCAGGTACGATCGCATGGCCAAGCAATTTACTCGCGTGGGCAAAGAAATTGTCATTGCAGTAAAAGCAGGTGGAGCCGAACCAGAGAACAATCCCGCTCTAAGAAGAGCCCTGCAGAATGCAAAGGGTGTCAATATGCCCAAGGATCGTGTCGAGGCTGCCATCAAAAGAGCGCTTGGCAAGGACACCAGTGATTTCGAAGAGTTGCTGTATGAGGGCTATGCTCCGCACGGTGTGGCCATAATGGTTACCACCGCTACAGACAATGCGATAAGAACCGTAGCCAAAGTGAGGGCGGTATTCAATAAATATGGGGGAAACCTCAGTACGAGCGGAAGCGTCAGCTTTCAGTTCAATCAAATGGGTGTATTTTACCTGGACCCCGAAGGAATCGATGCTGAAGAGCTGGAGTTCGAATTGATCGATCACGGTCTGGAAGAAATGGGAGAGGGTCTCGACGAAAATGACCAGAAATCCCTCATCATTAGGGTGCCATTTTCAGAATTTGGCACCATGCAAAAGGCCCTGGAGGATATGAGTATCGAAGCAAAATCATCGGATATCGAATGGATAGCTGCCAATACGGTTCAATTGCAAGAAGAGGAGGCTGAAGAGGTACTGACTTTGATCAGTAAAATGGAAGAGGAAGAAGATGTCCAAAAAGTATTTCACAACCTGGCATGAACGTGGCCGAGACACTACCTGTAGCGTATGACTTTTTTCAACACCCACTTGTTGATGGGGTCTGTGAAAAAGCGCATAAGAAACCTTAGAAGTTTGGTGTCAGCGCCGATCGGCCAATGCATGCGCTTTTTGTGAACTGCTTTCCAGGCAATGCGTGCAATTTTTTCCGGAGTCAACCTGATGTCACTTTCTTTAAGACTAGGCAGGAGATGAAGGTTTTGGCGAGTCATTTCAGTACGCACATAGATGGGCAGCAAGTCGGTAACGACGATGTCGTATTTCTCAAACGCAACATTCCAACCTTCTGTAAGACTTTTTACCGCCGCCTTCGTGGCAGCATAGGTGGTGAGCTCGGGATGTCCAAAATAGGCAGAGGCAGAACACGTATTTAAAATACGACTACCGGGTGTTTGTTTGAGATAAGGTAGTGCAGCATAAGTGCCATTCATTACACCTATCAGGTTAACTTCGACCAGACGGTGATGGGCTTCCAGTGGTATGGTCTCATATTCACCTACTTGCAAAATGCCCGCATTATTGAACATTACATCAAGACGGTATCGATGAAGCTCGCAAAAGTCATCGAGGGCTTGTTTCAATTGACCGGCATCCGTCACGTCTCCCACAAAAATAGAGGCTTTGTCCTGTCCGAGTTCTTGTTGCAGGGTTTGCAATCCTTCCAGGTCGATGTCGAAAAGCCCTGTTTTCCAGTCTCTGCCAGCGAAGAGTCTTGCAGTTTCCTTTCCTATGCCACTGGCTGCACCTGTAATAAAAATGGTCTTATGGATCATTGGTTCGTGGCGCTGGCATTAACGTCACCGGTTTTGAATGCCTGGATCTGTACACTTTGGCCGGCATTTTCCATTGACAAATCGATGGAAGTTGGCTCAAAGTTCCAAGTCGGTCGGTTAGGAAAACTTTCCCAGAAACCGAGAAGAACATTCCGCACCTGCACAATGTCTATGACTGAGACCGAGCCATTGTTGTTGGTATCGGCGGCTTGTAACAGCAACGGGTCCTCGATCAGAGCCAGCCCAAGGATATGCCTTCGCATGATAACAATGTCAAGAGCAGACAAGCCCCGGTTAGCGGAGTCTTCTCTCGAAAAGGTCAAGGTGACCGTTGACGAGTCTGCAGGTAGGGGAACGGTCAGCTGTCCATTCATATCCGACGTGATTTGCATATTGATAGCACCCGAAATGTCCACGAGGACGCCTGTAAAGGGTACGCCCTCTGAGGTGGAAATTTGTAAGGTCACAGTCGCTGAATCACCTGTAACGGAGACTGTGCCATCGCAGTCTTCGTCGACCTCGTTATTGGGTATTTCTGTGGCACCGGGGTTGATGAGAGGATCTGTGTCGTCGCAGTCTTCGTCGGAGTTGAATCCGTCGTTATCTTCATCGACGACCTGTGCGGTGCCATCGCAGTCTTCGTCGACCTCGTTATTGGGTATTTCTGTGGCACCGGGGTTGATGAGAGGATCTGTGTCGTCGCAGTCTTCGTCGGAGTTGAATC
>JBFKOL010000402.1:0-3521 GCA_041628815.1 Saprospiraceae bacterium
CAGGCCACAGGCCATTGCCCCTGTGTTCAGGCATTTTCGCCCTAATCTCGATCCTGCCGTATTGAAAGGTTTTCTTACTCTTTAGCCGTGTCGAGGTATAATCACCAACTTTCTGTCCGGCTCCTATTTTCTTTGCTACTATCGAAAGTATGCCATTGTCAATGGAAATATTCTCACCCTTGGTGTATTCCTGCCATTCATTGTTACCCCAGCCATGACTGCCCGTTTGGTATATCCATTCAGAAGTATCCAATTTAGGACCGTCAAATTCTTCGGACCACAATATTAATTTTTCACCCTGGCCATAGGTATTGACGAAGACGAGCCATGCGATGATTATCGATAATAGGTAGCATTTCATTAGTCCCAATATAGAAAATACTGTCTTATCTGGCAGCGGCGACTGTTTGATCGGCTATAAATACCTTATAAATCATGAGTGAAAGAAATACGGAGGGCACGAAGAGATAAATGTATGGCATGACCAGGAGATTGGCGTAAAACACAAATGACAGTTTGAGAGCTATTAAGACATAATGGTTCCATTTGAGGTGCGTGAACAACCACCTTCGTAAGCCGATCATTATAAACGGAAGTGCAACCGACAGTAACAATGATGTTTTATGGAGATTGACGAGTCCTTCGTATGGCACAAATCGCGCCATGCCAATACTGTCTTTAATCAATGGTCGGTAATTGGAGGGGTCCGACATGACACTTTCTATGTAGTGCTGTTGCAGGTCGATGAAAAGGGGAATGTATCCCCATGCCTGACCCATACTCAATAGAATTACAACAACAGATATAGATGTTATGCCTCCAATGACAAGAAATCTTCTGTTCTCTTTGTGCCAGGTCAGATAGGCCAACAAGAGGATCCAGGGAGCCAGGATATAGCGGCTTAAAAGACAAAGGGAAACCGCAATACCTATCAGTACGGGATTCTTTTGAATCAGTGCCCAGGCCAGGAAAATGTAATAAAAAAGCACAATGGCTTCCTGGCTCATGGAGAAAAACCGGGTGTCGAGTAAAAGCATTCCACACCAGACTAAGAGGACCAAAATGGCAAGTTGTATGTCGAAATGAAACCGGGATTGGGTCTTGGCGATCAGTGTAGTCGCAGCGAAACTGGCGACAAGTGACATCCATCGCAAATCCATACCCACCAATTCCGCAGGCAGGAAAGCCATCCACAACGCCGGTAAATAAATGGGTTGAATCCCACTCCATATTTCGGATATAGGCGCATATGGATCCGCCATATTGAGCAATCGCTGGTTCATGATTTCTATTACCGGTAACATATCGGCAATGCGAAAATCAAGGGGATGATTTTGAACAATCTCTTTGAAGTACTCCACCGCAAATAGTGCCAAACCCAATAAGAAAGCGCTGCTCCAAAAAGCGTCCAAAGTGTAGGTTGGACGGTTTGTTGATCTTGTTCGAAATAGACATGTCAAGGGTATGGCCAATCCTGCTCCAAAATGAAGAATTGCCATGATATCGGTATTCAACCTTATTATTAGGGTGAATAAACTGAAGATTTCTAAGGCCACTATCAGAGCCAGGAACCGATAGGTAGGCAATTGCTCTTTCACGTGGCCAAGGTAATCACAGCTATAGGGAGTTTCAAAACAAAAAAACTATGTAAAGAGTCGCGGAATCGGATGACGCTATGACGAGAACCGCTATAACCGGGTCATTTTCATCTCCGCCAATCAAAGGTGTTCATACGTTTAAGTACGTTAATAAACGGGTATACAATCACACCATCAAATGGTTGACCGATTGGATCGACAACTGTTGAACATGGTTAAATGATATCCGGTGGGTATGGGTTTTGAAATGGATGAGGGCGCGTTCAGATCTCGGAACAAATTTACTTTGACAAGGAAACCTTTTCAATGGACTGATTTTTAATGAAGACTACCCCGATAATCAGTAAGAGGAGGGTTAGAATAATGATTCCCCATTGTCCAAGGGTAGGGATTATTTCACCGCACGTAATGGTGCCAATTTCGGTGAAGATGGTAACAATTTCTTCAGAAGAAACAGAAATATAGTCCGAAGACAAAAAGGACTCAAAACCCTCGCCAAACTCGTAACTTTCAGGACCACTGATATCAACAATGGGTCTGATATTTACGGGGATATCGACACCTATGACAAAGATGTGTTTTCCGGATGCTTTGATAGCATTGGCCACATCTTGAGCTTCTTTTAATGCCGTCAGATCAAACATGTCTCCTTCACCTGCTATCGCACCCATCATAGCACCATTAAACGAGTAAAAGGTGGGATTGCCGTCGGTAATCATTAAAATGAATTCTGAATCATTGACTTGATTGGCCATCAAAAGGGCGTCTTCCCAGTTTGTGCCTCCGATTAACCTGACTGGACTTTCTACAGGGTTGTAATCATTGTTCAAATAATCCAACAGTCCTTCAAGAAATGTTTGATTGATTTCCTGCAATTCATTGTTACCGTTTATCGAAACCCTGGAAGCAAAAGAATTGAATTCGACTACAGCCATTCGGCTTCCTGTCCCGTTTAGAAGTTGTGCTAAAGCTAGGACGCCATCCCTAATGGCCTGGGTAATGCCTCCATCCAGGATTGACCCGGATTCATCGAGTAAGACCACGATATCTATTGGGCATTTTTGGGATAGGGATGGATTGTCGATTACCAGCGAAGTAAAGGGTTGCACGTTAAATGATTGTGTGCAATTGGTAATGATGTTTGGTTCAACTGAGAAGTCTGTGATTTCGGCGTCCACAACCAATGTCCCCTGTCCCGTTAGTGAAAGTGTCGACGATCTGCCTTCATCATCGATAAGATTGGCAGATACAGTGCCAGTAGTTGAATTAATGGACCATACTGCGTTCTCTGTTACCGAAAAAGAATTAAAACCAGTAAGCGCTGGCGGATTGTAGACAGGGTTAGTCGTCGTATAAAAGGTATATCCCGAGGGAGGGTTAAAACAATCTTGTCCCGATAAGGGTAAAGAAAACAACACTATAAAGGCAATTCCACACAGTCTAAAATATATGTTTTCGGAGATTATGATGGATGCGGACATTCGATAGTGGTAAAATTCACAATATTTATTCTATCATTTATTTTGTAGAATAAATTAATTCAATCAAACATATCTAAAAATATTATAATTAATATCATTAATATGTTTAAATCATTTAAATCAAATTTAACATATAGTTGAATGGTTCAAAGAAAAAGAAGACAAAGATTATGCCACCATGTTAAATTGTTTTTTGACCTGCATAGATAATGTGGGTTCTTTTAGTTGTTGCATCCCTCGTTCTGCACGTTAAAAGAAGTACCGGAAGGCACCTGGAAATCTTCATAGATTTCGATTACTGGTGCTCGGAAAGTGGATGAAGACAGCAGATTCGTTGGACCTGAAGACATAATCATTTGTGCTGATTCATAAGTTCCGGTGAGGTTTCCAGAGACCATTAAAATATTTTCACAAGGATCGGATAACAAATTGAATCCTGTAG
>JBFKOL010000403.1:0-3485 GCA_041628815.1 Saprospiraceae bacterium
ACTGACCTGCACCATCCTCGGCCAGCAGGATCATTCCCTGTGACACCACCCCTCGCATTTTTCTAGGGCTAAGGTTGGCCAGGTAGCTCACCTGTTTACCCGGAAGGTTTTCAGCCTTAAAATGTTCGGCTATTCCTGAAATGACCGTCCGGCTTTCTCCACCGACATCCAGTGTTAATTTCATCAGTTTGTCCGTCTTGGGTACCCTTTCTGCCGTACGTATGGTGGCTACTCGTATATCCATCCGGGAAAACTCATCGTAGCTGATCTCTTCTTTAAATGGGGCCTTTTCAGTAGGCGCTTCGGAGGCGGACTGTGCAAAAAGTTTCTGTATTTGTTTCTCAATGGTGCTGTCCTCGATACGCGTAAATAGGTGTTTTGATTGGCCAATTTGATGTCCTGCCGGGAGTAAAGCTTCTCCTTCAGACAGTTTAAAAAGTAAATCATCCAGATCACCTCTATCTTCCAATGGTGTAAGATTCAGTAGTTCATTCATCTTGACAGAGGTATACGGAAGAAAAGGTCTCATCACCACTCTCAATGCCGCTACAATTTGTAAGGCAAGGTTCATAACGGTTTTTACAGTCTCTTCATCTTCCTTGATTTTATTCCATGGCTCGTTGAATTGTAAGAGTTGGTTCCCTTGAGAAGAAATCTGCATCAGTTTCTTCAAGCCACCTCGAAAGTCAAAATTTCTCAAACATTGGTTCAAGTCCTGAATGTCATCATGCAGGTTAAGTAGTTCGCTGTCATGAAATCCGTCAAAATCGGTCGAAGAGCCACTGATAAAATCATTATTGGGATCGAACTCAGGGACCTTACCACCGTAATACTTGTGTGTCAGTACGACCACGCGATTGATGAAGTTGGCAAGGTTATTAACCAGTTCGTTATTGACCGATTCTTGGAATCCTTTCCATGTAAATTCACTATCCTTATGTTCGGGCATGTGTTTGATGAGGTGATACCGAAGTTCGTCTTCTCGTCCTGGCAAATCTTTTACATACTCGTGGACCCAAACTGCCCAATTGCGCGATGTGGACAATTTTTGGCCTTCCAGGTTGAGAAATTGGTTGGCGGGCACATTTTTTGGCAGGATGTAGTCCCCATGGGCTTTAAGGATAGCCGGAAATATCAGACAGTGAAATACGATGTTGTCTTTGCCGATGAAATGGATCAAAGCGGTATCCTTGTCCTGCCAGTAGGGTCTCCAGTCTTTACCTGCGTTCAGGGCCCATTGTTTGGTCGCTGAAATGTATCCAATAGGGGCGTCCATCCACACGTAAAGTTTTTTACCCTCAGCCCCGGGGATATCACCTGGGACCTCCACCCCCCAGTCCAGGTCTCTTGTCATGGCACGTGGCTGCAACCCTCCTTCCAACCATGATTTGCACTGACCCACGACGTGATTCTTCCATTCAGCCGGGTCATGCAGTTGCTCACCATTTAATTCACCGGTCTGTATCCACTCCGTCAACCAATCCTCATATTTGTCCAAGGCGAGGTACCAGTGTTTGGTCATCTTCTTTACCGGTTGGCTCCCGGTAAGGGTGGAAACGGGGTTGATCAATTCGTCCGGACTCAGTGAAGAGCCACATTTCTCGCATTGATCCCCATAAGCTGCGTCATGACCGCATTTGGGGCAGGTCCCCTTGATGTAGCGATCTGCAAGAAACTGTCCGGCTTCCTCGTCGTAGTATTGTTCTGACTCTTGTTCAATGAACTCTCCCTTTTCGTAAAGTGTCCTAAAAAATCCCTGCGACGTCTCGTGATGGATTTTTGCAGATGTGCGATGATAAATGTCAAATGAAATGCCAACCGACGCAAAAGACTCCACGAACATTGCATGGTAGAAATCGACAATTTCCTTAGGCGTTTTTTGTTCCTTAAGTGCTTTGATTGTTATAGCTGCACCATGCTCATCAGAGCCACATACGTACACTACATCTTTGCCCATAAGCCTAAGGAATCTGACATAGACGTCAGCAGGTATATAGGCACCAGCAAGATGTCCCAGGTGCAAAGGACCATTTGCATAAGGGAGGGCTGAGGTAACCAGGTATCGTTCAGGGGGTAACAACATGATCAGTCAAGCTGCTTTTTGAATTCGCTAATAAATTCTTCAATGGACATTACGCCTTGGTCGCCTTCTCCTTGTCGGCGCACCGAAACAGTTTGGGCTTCGGCCTCCTTTTCACCGACAATCAACATATAGGGTACTTTTTTCAGTTCAGTATCCCGGATCTTCCTGCCTATAGACTCCGACCTGTCATCTATATATCCTCGAATATCTTCTGCTTCGAGTCGGCGGCTCAATTTTTGTGCAAAGGGAATCTGGTTATCGCTGATAGGAAGGACGGCGTATTGTTCCGGCGTAAGCCAAAGAGGAAACTTTCCAGCGCAATGTTCGATCAATACGCCAAAAAATCGCTCCAAAGAACCGAAGGGCGCCCTGTGGATCATCACCGGTCTATGTGGCTGATTGTCAGCCCCGGTATATTCGAGTTGAAATCTTTCCGGGAGGTTGTAATCCACCTGGATGGTGCCCAGCTGCCAACTTCTTCCCAAAGCATCCTTTACCATAAAGTCTAGTTTGGGCCCATAGAATGCTGCTTCCCCTTTTACCGTTTCGGTCTCGAGATCTGCTTCCTGTGCAGCTTCAATGATGGCTTGTTCAGCTTTGTCCCAGTTTTCATCCGAACCAATGTACTTTTCTTTGTTTTCTGGGTCTCTGAGCGATATCTGCGCAGTGAAGTTCTCAAAACCCAATCTATTGATCACGTGCATGGTCAGGTCGAGAACACCCAGAAATTCGTCTTTCAGTTGTTCAGTGGTGCAAAAAATATGGGCGTCGTCCTGGGTAAAGCCCCTCACCCTCGTAAGTCCATGGAGTTCGCCGCTTTGTTCGTACCGGTAGACCGTACCGAATTCTGCTATTCGCAGAGGCAACTCCTTGTAGGACCTGGGACGATGTCCGAAAATTTCGCAGTGATGTGGGCAATTCATTGGTTTGAGAAGAAACTCCTCTCCCTCTCTCGGCGTCGAGATGGGTTTGAACGAGTCTTCTCCGTATTTCTCCCAGTGCCCGGAAGTAATGTATAATTCCTTCTTGCCAATATGAGGTGTAATGACTGGGGTATAACCTCTTTTGATCTGCTCCTTTTTCATGAACTCCTCCAGGCGTGTCCTCACTGCCGTACCATTGGGAAGCCAAATGGGCAAGCCTGCACCTACTCTTTCCGAAAACATAAACAGTCCAAGTTCGGCGCCCAGCTTGCGGTGATCCCGCTTTTTGGCTTCTTCGAGCATTTCTAGGTGCTCTTTCAATTCTTTTTGCTTGGGGAAAGTGATGCCGTAGACACGCGTCATTTGTTTGCGTTTTTCGTCACCTCTCCAGTAAGCCCCGGCAACATTCAGAAGTTTTATTGCCTTGATTGCACCAGTATCAGGAATGTGTGGTCCTCGACACAGGTCCGTAAAGTTTC
>JBFKOL010000404.1:0-3460 GCA_041628815.1 Saprospiraceae bacterium
CTTTATTCATTCTTTTTAGTACAACTATTGTTAGCCAGAATGAGGTGCGCCTCGATTTCAGCAAGGAGGGTATCAAATTGAAGGTGGACGGTGAGGATTTCATGATCAACGGGATGAACTGGGATTACTTTCCCATCGGCACCAACTACTCATACAGCCTATGGAACCAATCGGACGACATCGTTAGAGCAGCCCTCGACAGGGAAATGTCCTTGTTACAAAAGATGGGTGTTAATGCCATCCGCCAATATACTGGTGTGCCTGCCAGATGGATTACCTATATCTATCGCCAATATGGCATTTATACGATGCTCAATCATTCATTCGGTAGATATGGTCTGACCATCGATGGCGAATGGATGGCCAACACAGAATACTCCGATCCCAGGGTCCGAGAATTGCTTCTAAGCGAAGTCAAAACACTTGTCGAGGACTACAAAGACACACCCGGTCTTTTGATGTTTTTGCTGGGGAATGAAAACAATTTCGGTCTTTTCTGGGGTGGAGCGGAGACGGAAGACATTCCGGTGGAAAACCGTCAGTCCACCATTCGGGCTCGCCATATGTACAAGTTGTTCAACGAGGCAGCCAAACTTATGAAAACAGTAGATCAATCCCATCCGATCGCCATGTGTAACGGGGACCTCTTGTTTGCCGAAATCATCGCAGAGGAATGCCCGGACGTGGATATCTTTGGTGTAAATATGTACCGCGGGGTGTCTTTCGGCGATGCTTTTGAACGCGTTCGTGACGAATTGAAAAAACCCATCATGTTTACAGAGTTTGGCGCCGATGCCTTTAATGCGGCTGAAAACCGGGAAGATCAGTATTCACAGGCCTATTATATGGTGGGCAACTGGAGAGAAATTTATGAAAATGCGGCAGGTCAAGGCAAAGCTGGGAACTCTATTGGCGGATTCACTTTCCAATTCAGCGACGGCTGGTGGAAGTTCGGACAAACCAGCAATCTCGATGTTCACGATACGGATGCTTCCTGGTACAATGGCGGTTATTTGCGTGATGTCACTGCGGAAGGAAAAAACAATATGAACGAAGAGTGGTTTGGGATCTGCGCGAAAGGTCGCTCAGATGGCAACGGACTATACAAACTCTCTCCCCGCGCGGCCTACTTTGCTTTGAAAGAAGTACACAAATACGATCCATTTAAATCAGATGCGAATTTGAAGTCATTGTACAAACACTTCGACTCTATTTCTCTAATAGATGCGTTGGATCGAGCTAAACTTTTTGAATAGTTTTTCGAAGGCAACGAAATAACTAATGAATTGAGAAAATTTGGTTGGATTCGAGATTCTACCTGACCTACTCTTCAGACGATGTTAGTAGATTGCAGTCTTGTTAAATTCATGCATTTAGTACAATGCCTTCAATTATACCGATAAAATGATCTAATACAATGAAGCATCATGTTCAACTGAAAAAAGTTCGATTTGAAGATGAAGACTACTTCAAAATAGAACACTTTGACCATATGAGACCTTTCTTTATGAGTATTGTCAGTGACTCCAACCACTGGATGTTCATATCGAGTAATGGCGGACTGACGGCCGGAAGGAAAAATGCCAATTTCTCGCTGTTCCCTTATTATACGGAAGACAAACTCACCGAATCAAAAGAGATCACGGGCAGCAAATCGATATTTCATGTGTACAAAAAAGGACGCACTTATCTGTGGGAGCCATTTTCTGATAGACAATTCGAAAAATATGAAGTATTCCGAAACCTTTATAAAAGCAGTTTAGGCAATAAGGTCCTATTTGAAGAAATCAATGAAGAACTCGGACTAACTTTCAGATACCAATGGAGCTCGGGTGACCGCTTTGGCTTTGTGCGAAAAGCATTCCTTCACAACGACTCGAAGGACGAAATAACTGTAGGTGTTTTGGACGGCATACAGAACATCATGCCCTTTGGCGTTGGAAGTGATCTGCAAAATCAATCCAGTGTGCTTGTCGATGCTTACAAGCGCAATGAACTTCATAAGGCATCGGGGTTGGGGATATATGCCCTAAGCGCCATCATAGTCGATAAAGCAGAACCCAGCGAAGCTCTTAAAGCCAATATTGCCTGGTCGTTGGGCATGAAAAATGCTCTACACCTTGTGTCCTCGAGGCAAATTGATCAATTCAGAAAAAGCGGGGAAGTCAGAGAAGAAACAGATATCAAAGCAGAAAAAGGCGCCTATTTCTTGTTTAAGCAACAAGTGCTTCAGCCGAGTGAAGAAAAAACCTGGATGATTATAGCAGACGTAAATAAGAGTTACGCCGCAATTGCCGAAACCATTTCGCTGATCAATGATGAAACCAATTTGATGCGAATGGTGAAAGAGGACATCGACAAAGGAAATACTAACTTAAGGCAATTGGTAGCATCGGCAGACGGTCTCCAACGGACAGCAGATACGCTTAAGGATGCCAGACACTATTCAAACGTCTTGTTTAATATCATGCGTGGAGGAATTTTTGATGACAACTACGCCATCGAAAAACAGGATTTTGTTCAGTACCTGGCCAAAGCCAACAAGGATGCACAGAAAAATTGGTCAGTTGACCTCAGATCTCTTTCGGCCAAATTTCAACTTGCCGAGTTGAAGGAATTAGCAAGTAATCATAAAGATCCCAATTTGCATCGCCTGTGTATTGAGTATTTACCCTTAAAATTCAGTAGACGTCATGGTGATCCCAGTAGACCATGGAACCGTTTTTCCATCAATACAAAAGACGAATTGGATGGATCCAAGGTTTTGGACTATGAAGGAAATTGGCGTGATATCTTTCAGAACTGGGAAGCACTGGCCATCTCCTACCCCTTATATGTGGAAGGAATGATTCACAAATTCCTGAATGCTTCAACCTTTGACGGCTACAATCCTTATAGAATTACCAAGGGAGGAATAGACTGGGAATCCATCGAACACGATGATCCTTGGTCCTATATAGGTTATTGGGGTGACCATCAGATCATTTACCTTTTGAAACTTCTTGAGTTGAGCGAGAAATACCATCCCGGTCAGTTGAATACGCTTTCAAAAAACGAAGTTTTCGTCTATGCCAACGTACCCTATCGCATCAAGGATTACCAGGACATACTCCAAAACCCAAAAGATACCATCGATTTTGACTTTGACGCCGATAAATCGATCCGTGAAGCTATGGCCAATCATGGCGCGGATGCGGCGATTCTTACGAATCGCAAAGGAAACATACACCACGTCAACTTCATAGAAAAAATCCTGGCCACATTGCTGGCCAAAGTGTCCAATCTGATTATTGAAGGAGGCATTTGGATGAATACCCAGCGTCCGGAGTGGAATGACGCCAACAACGCCCTGGTCGGCAACGGTGTGTCGATGGTAACGCTCTATTACATCCGGCGGTTTCTCAAGTTCTTTGATCATCTATTCACGCAAGAATCTATAAAGGAAGCCTCCGTCTCTGAC
>JBFKOL010000405.1:0-3455 GCA_041628815.1 Saprospiraceae bacterium
GTAAATGTCACCGTTGATCGCAACGGTAAGAAAACCGACTTTTCGGTAACCTTGAACGACCGCAATGGTCAAAGGAAAATCGTGTCGAGAGAGTACCGGGAGTTGATGTCTTCATTGGGTGCTGAACTGGGTGAATTAGACCGCGAAACAGCGTCCAGGCTGGGCATTGAAGGAGGGGTGAAGGTAAATCGTCTTTACCCCGGTAAATTGAGGAGTCAAACCAACATGAAGGAAGGGTTCATCATTATCAAGGTCGATGGGAAGTCTATCCGAACTATGGACGACCTCGATCGCGCAATCAGTGGTAAACAGGGAGGCGTAATGATGGAAGGAATTTATGAGAACTTAAAAGGTAAACATTATTACGCTTTTGGTTTGGATGGCTAAAGGCTGTAATAAAGCATAATATATGAGACACTACAGGCCATTGCTTTATAAGCAATGGCCTGTTTCTTTATACCCTGCTCGTAAACACTTACTGGATTTCAAGTATTTTCTTCAAAGATTAGTCTTCATTCTGGGCATAGAAAGAAGAGTGATGTATCTTTCTAGGGTTCAATTGGCTGCATCACCTGCCAGGGATAAAAACACACAAACGGGCTCTTTCCGTATTCGTTTCCATCAAGACCACAAGGCAATAAGGCGGCCATATTATTCATCTTCAATTTTATTGCTATGCCAAAACATCACGGTATCAAAGAACCTTACGGCATGTCGGCCATGTGCAAATTCGGTCATACGACAGAGGGCCGTTTTGGTCGTATTTTCAAGGAACTTCCGGCGTTTTATATGAACCCATGTATTATTCAGTCTCTAACTGCTCCGGATGGACCCATGGACGCCCGGAATACTAAAAAGAAAGCGGATATCCCTGTCGGTTTCGTCATTTTAGGACAATTCATCGATCACGATATTACCCTTGACATTACCTCTAAACTCGACAGGGTCAACGATCCGGACGCAACTGAAAATTTCCGGACCCCGGCGCTGGATCTGGACTGTATATATGGGATTGGTCCGGAGGCATCTTCCTACTTATATCGCGACGATGTAAGGTTGCATACGGCAAAAACAAGTACTGCATATTCCTATGCAGATCCGGATCTGAAGAACCACGATCTTTCGAGGACTTCAGATGAGAGAGCGATCATCGGCGACTTCAGGAATGATGAGAACAGGATCATTTCACAGATGCAGCTGGCATTTATCCGGTTTCACAACTGCGTAGCCGATTACTTGCAAGCCAAGGAACAAAAAAAGTACGAGGAGAAAAAATGTGAAGGCAAGGCAGAGGAGTTAGATTTTGAACATGTCCGGGAAGTAGTCACCTGGCATTACCAATGGATAGTGCTTCATGAATTCCTGCCACTTTTTGTTGGCCAGGATCTCGTTAATGATATCCTCTGTCATGGAAGAAAATTTTACAAACCGTGCCATAGACCATTTATCCCTATAGAATTTGCCGCGGCTGCATATAGGTTTGGTCATTCCATGATACCCCTGAAACTCAGGGTACAGAAGCGGGGGGGCAAACAAGATTTTTTTGGTTCCGTGCTGGGCATGGGCTTTCAAGCTTTGAATACCAAAAAAGCCATCGTGGATTGGGACGTCCTCTTCGGTTGCGGATACAAAAACTATGAATGTGCCGATGCCCTTGATATCCAGCTGGCAAGCATTCTCCTGAACTTGCCATTCATTCATGAGGGTGACGCCAACCTTGCTTCGCGCAATTTGTTGAGAGGTCAGAGTTTTTTACTTCCCTCGGGTGAAGAGGTGGCGAAGGTGATGGAAGGCTGCGGTATAGACACAAAATATGAGCAGGTGACAAAATTCACCGCCAAGGTCCTAAAACCCTTTGGGTGGACCTCCTGCACTCCGTTGTGGTTTTATGTGCTTGCCGAAGCGCAGGTGTTGAATGGAGGACAAAGAATGGGTCCGGTGGGTGGCAGGATAGTCGCAGAAACAATCATTGGTCTGCTGGAAAAAGATGACCTCTCGTTTCTTGGTACGGATCGTTCGTGGAAGCCTTCGTTACCGTCCGCCAAGCGTTGTGATTTTACAATATGTGATTTGTTGAATTTTTGTGAACGGAAACGATGAAGTAAGTTTTAACCTATTTCAACTCCAGGGACCTTCAATGGCCAGCGTAATGCCTGGTCCCTGGATGTTGACAAACAGGGTCCTGCCGTCGGGCGAGAAAACCGCTCCCGCAAACTCAGAACGATAGCCTATGTTTTTGGCGAGGTGATAGATTTCCCCAGCCGGAGTGACACCGACAATCTTAGGAACGCTTTTGTCCTCGCAGATGACGAGATCACCGTTGGACGCCACCGTTACGTTGTCGCAACTCTCCAATAATTCTGAGTCATTAGATTCAATAAACAATTCAAGCGTTGCCGGGTTGTTATTTTCTTTCGCGGTGCCCTCATGGAGGGATGGAGAATAGCGAAATATCTGACCCAGCCCTTCCCGTCCGCCGTTGGTACAGGCAAAGAAAACTTCTCCATTGCCAAACCACATGCCTTCGCCACGGGCAAATACTGCAGCACCTTTTTCATGACCGCGGTATCTCAAATCGTCATCCGGTGCATCGATTTCATCGAGGTCAATCCAGCGGACATCATATTTGTTGCCTGTTTCAAATCGATCTTCTTCTCCCCGGTCCCAATTTCTGGTGTCGGCGGACAATTGATCTTTGATCGCCAAGGCCTGGAGTTTTCCGCCTGATGCCAGGTCGCCATAAGTTTTGGGTATGTAGCGGTATATCAGCGAATTCGAACGGTCTTCAGTCTGGTAAACGATACCCGTTCTAGGATCCACACAGACGGCTTCGTGATTGAACCGACCCATGGACTTAATGGGTTTTGGAAAGGTGATCCCACCATCAGTGAGTGCCGGCACTTCAAAGTTGTAGCCATGATCCTTTTCTAGAATGTTGTCCGCCTTATTGGTATTTTCTTCACAGCTTATCCAGCTGTTCCAAGGAGTAGGTCCGCCTGCACAGTTGCGGATGGTACCGACAAGGCTTAGATACTGATGCTTTACCTTTTTGCGTACCGGATCATATACCATGGTCGTAGTGCCTCCAAGACAAGGGGCAACACCCCTTCCAAAGTCATAAAAAGATTCCTTGGGTAATTTTTTCAACAACTCCATTTTTTTACCAAAAGCACCATTCTTTATGTCTCTTGGTGAAACTTCATGGTTGCGAACCACCACTATGGTCCCATTGGGTCCCAGAAAAGTGGCCATCCCGTCGGCCAATCCCGGCACATAAAACCCATCATCCATTTTATCTCCGCGCCGCGAAATGATCTTGTATGAAAATTGTTTCGGAAGATTCAACAAGCCTTTTTTATCTTCGACAAGGGCACCGTATTTACTTTTGAGGTTTTTCGTTGGTGCTGGATTACTGCATGCCATAATGAATCGCTGCAATCCAAAAAATCCGAGAC
>JBFKOL010000406.1:0-3452 GCA_041628815.1 Saprospiraceae bacterium
AATTGATCTTCCCCCAGTGCCAGGTATGCGGTATTCCGCTATCGAACATTGCCCGTGTTATACGCTTGAGATATTTCCTTGTGGACCGCGTGTCTATGCCATCTATCCCAATGATGCAGTTCATCGGATACTTCGTAAAAGCCATTAATGCCTTGGATTTTGGTACAAATCGAAACGAAAAAACGGAGGGTATTTTCTTCTGCTTTTTGGACTCAAAAGGTTTCATCATGAGTTTGACAAGTTCCTCGGTTCTTGAGACGTTGACTGCTACGGCGCAGGCAAACTGACCGTCCCTCATATTGGTCGTGTCGCCAAAAATTTCACTAAGAAGGCCGATCTCTTTTTCCCCGTCTGTGGGCAGCTGTTTGTCGATTTTTTTTGGGATGAGTTCATCGGCAATCGCTGCAATTAATTTGGCAAATTCCAAAAGGAAATCTTTATTATATTTTAAGAATTCTGGTTGTGCCAGTGTTTCGAGATCTGTCCTGACATCGTCGCTCAGATCGTAGATGATCTCTGCTCGAACATTGTCTTTTTGCCTGTACTGATTGATGTAAAATTTAATGTGAAACAACCATTCGGGGTCCAAACCAGGAATATCCATTGGTGTACCCACGATCGAACTTGTCTGTAAATACCGATAGGCGTCACTGATATCTACCTTCCTGATAAAGTTGGAAAGCATGTACAATTTTCTCGTTCTCATCGCCACCCCGTGTACATAGCCGAATGCCCCGAGAGATACGAGAGCCGCCTCGAACAAATCATCATCGCGTACCAATGTTGCACCGATGGACCCCACGAAAGAGTTGCTGACAATCGGCACTGAGGCCCGCTCAATATAGATTGAGTCTTCAGGAGAAGTCCCCTTAATGATGTGCAACCCAACCACCGTGTCCTGTATGGATCCTACATTTATCGAAGAGCCATGTACCCCTGTGCCAATAGCCCCGGCGATGGTTTGACCATTGCTCGCTCCGGATGTCATAAGTGATCTTCCTTCTTTTTCACTGAAAGCACTCAGATCCTTGATTAGGTTGCCGCATTGTGCAAAGAGAATGTGTTCCTGCTCATCGCTGGGGTCCGAGAGATGCTCTGCCTTGAGGAACATCTTGAACTTGAGGTCTTCATCGTCCATCTCGTTAACACTGAAGATATGGGCTCCCCTCACATAGGGAGCTTTGGACAACGACCATAAACTTCCACAAGCCCGTAGTGGCATATTCTTTTCTATTGCTTTGGTGATGATCGCACGCACATCGTCAGAAGTGCTGCGATACATGTCAAGCCCCTCTTTGATCTCATCATTAAACAAACGGATCAGCCAGGCAAACTTTTCTCTGTAGTTTCCGTGGTCGTTTTTAAAAATGACTTCGTCCCGGACATCCTGAATCGCGAAAGGCATGATTTCTATTTTTTGGTTAAATAATGCAGCTTGTAAGATAACAGGAATCGGTCTTCTTTGCTTACCTGAAATTCAGTATTCCTTGCGGGTTGCCAGGTTGCCGGGTTGCTTAACAAATTAAACCACTTAAACTAAATAGCTCATCGCCATCGATGCAAACGTCAGGGTCATAAAGAACCCCAGCATATCAGTGATCGTCGTAAGTATGGGACCGGATGCCAGCGCGGGATCTATATCAAATCCTTTGAGTATGAGCGGCAGGGTGCCACCGATAGATACTGCTACCAGTGTATTTAAAGCCAAAGCACCGCCAGCTACAAGTCCGAGGTAAACGTTCCCTTTCCATATCAGAGCAGCGAGGGCCAGAAGAATGCCCAGTACGGCACCATTGATCAGGCCTACACTCACCTCCTGTCCCCAGACAGTCAACACTTCTTTTGGCCGTACGGTTCCTATGGAGAGTTCGCGCATACTTACGGCAACAGCCTGGTTTCCACTGCAACCGCTCATATCGGAAATAATGGGGAGAAAAACCGCCAGGGCGATCACCGAACTCAGGGTATCCTGGTGGAAGGCGATGACAGAGGCAGCGATAATGTTCAGCAGGATGTTGACCGACAACCAAGATAGACGGCGTCGTGACCTAAGGAATACTGGCATGGTGCGCAATTCGTCCCCACCAACGATACCCTGACTTTCAAGATGTTCCTTGGACATCCTCTCTGATGCGGCCTTCATAACATCACGACGAATAACCACCCCGATCATCCGGCCATCCTCATCAACCACCGGCATTCCAATAAAACTGAACCCCTCGAAAAATCCGACAAGATCTTCTAGAGGAGTCCCACTGTCAAAGGTCCGGGCTTCTTTAAACAGATTGGCAAGCTTGCGGACGCCCTCGGCAAGTAAAAGATCCTGCATCTGGACGACACCTCGCAATTCATGCCCAGGACCGACGACGTATAAATACTTAAGCTGGTAATCCGCTATTTCGGCCTGGTTATCCCGGAGATACTGAATGGCCTGAGTTACCGACAAATTTTCAGGAAGCGAAATGTATTCAGTAATCATTAATCCACCAGCTGTATCCGGGTCGAATTCGATCAGTCGCCGAAGATCAATGGCATCCTCGCTATCCATCCCCGAAAGAATTGCCTCGACTTCGGCATCTTCCAGTTCCATCATCAGATCGGCCTGTTCATCACTGTCCATCTCGTTGACGATGGCGACGGCTTGTCTTACATCCAGCTCGGTGATGATATCAGAAGCAAAAGTGTCTGGTATTTCTTCCAGTATTTCAGCCGAAACTTCTGCCGGCAACAAATCGATAAGTTTGACACGCTCCTCCGCCTTCAAGTGGGCCATGATATAGGTGGTTTCACGTGCGTCAGTATCGGCCAGCACCTTTTCAAGTAGCTCGTGATTCTCAGAATCAATTAACTGGCGAATGTATTCCGGGGAAAAAGTTTCTTTTACTTCTGACATCTTAACTATAGTTGTAATTCCAGCAGGATCGTTTATTAGCAAAAAGCCGATATCACGACGGCGCAAAGATACATCTTAGCACAATGGTCCATATATCACTTTGGTGATAGCAATGATTTCCCGACAAGTTCGTTTTGTTTTTCGCTGACCAGCAAGCATTTACTCTATCATTTGTATCATCGTTTGCAGCCACATTTAAGTTTTTTGCGTACAATAACCTCTCGAATAATGACTTTGTAAGCACTGGTGACCGTTACCTTTAAGTATGAAAAAAGCGCCCTTGATTAAGAAATTGGTTTGGCTGGTGGCTTTCCCTTTAGTTGTCATAACTGCCATCTCTCTGCTCATAAGGCTGCCTGTCGTACAGAAAAAAATAGCGGATGTCGTCGCAAAGCGAATTTCAAATCAGATCGGAGCGGACGTACGTCTATCCGGTGTAGCGATTAAGTTCTTTGATAGAGCCGACCTGGAAGGCTTGAGCATTACCGATCAAAATGGAGACTCCTTATTTTTTGTTGAGGAATTGGACATCGATATCTCTTTGTTTTCATTGGTGAAA
>JBFKOL010000407.1:0-3442 GCA_041628815.1 Saprospiraceae bacterium
ATATTAATGAGCGGATAGATATCCAGACGGATCTTATGGAATTGCTTGAGCACAAGGATGAGATTTTCACATACAATTATACCTGGCATCACTATAAATTTTTCCTTTCCAGGATGATCCCGGAGGTTGTCATTCACTCAAAGAAGCAGGATGAAAGAATCGTACGCGGGCATTACGACAACAAGAACGATTTATTTAATTGGTTTCTCGGCCCGAGGATGATCTATACGAGCTGCTACTTTTACGACCAGAACGAAACACTCGAAGAGGCCCAGGACAACAAGATGGATCTGATAGCCCAAAAGATGCAGCTCAAACCTGGCGAAACACTTCTCGATATCGGTTGCGGGTGGGGCACACTGGTTGCGCACCTCTCTAAAAATTATGGGGTCGATGCCACAGGGGTAACCATCGCACAAGCCGGTGTCGACTGGGGGATGCAACAGTTGAAAGACTACGGGGTGGCCAGTGATCAGGCCCGTCTTTGGAGGATGGACTACAGGGATATACCTACAGATAAAAAATACGACAAAATCACCTGCCTTGAGATGGCTGAACATGTAGGTATAAAGAACTTCAAGAGATTTATGAAACAGATTTATGACCTGCTCGAGGATGATGGTCTTTTTTATATGCAAATCGCTGGACTGAGGGAGCGTGATAGCTTGTTCTATGGCCCAAATATGGAAGATCTTGTATGGGGGCTTTTTATGAATGAGTATATCTTCTCAGGTGCCGATGCGAGTATGCCACTAAACTGGGATCTGAAACGAATGGAAAAAGTCGGTTTTGAAATACACAGCGTGGAGAACATAGGTATACACTACTCCAAAACGATTCATTTCTGGTATGACAACTGGATGAGAAACAAGGATAAAGTATTGGCTAAATACGGAGAAAAGATTTTCAGGATTTATTCGGTATTTCTTGCCTGGTCGGTATTAATTGCAAGACAAGGTAGCTCCACAGCTTATCAAATCGTATGCCGTAAAAACTTGAATCACGCCAATCGCAACCGGTTTATCGGGCAAAGAAACTTAGGTGAAATAAGAGCTAAAAACAAGGAGGAGGTATTGGTCAGCGGATAAGAGTCAAATGCAATGCCCAACACCCTATAGATACGCCATCGATAAATTGGACGATGTATCAGTGAGGTTGAGTAGATTCGGGGTGAGGATATTGAAGTACAATGCTTTTGGGCAATGCCGTTCTTTTACGGCTACTATAGATCCAACTTGTCCAAAATGCGGGTGATTCTGGCCAGATGGTGATCATCGTGTTCTGCTACGAAATACAATAAATCTATAATGCGCATCGGAGTCTTGAGGCGCGGATGAAGCAATTCTCGTTCGAGATCGTCAGCTTCCAAGAGCTCGAGACTGTTCATTAACCGAGCTCTCTGGGTTGTCAGTTCACGAATGAGCCAAGTTGTACTCCTGCGGTTGTGTTCTGCTTCATTTGTCTTCTTATTCGTCAAATCAGCATCACGGAGTATCTTTTTTTCTTCCATGAAGTCAATGATACGTCCTATCCACAATGTTTCAAGGTCTATCAGATGGCCGATTTCCTCTTTCACGGACCACTTTCTGTCAATGCTCACTTCCAGTGCAGAAACCGAAACGTTTCTCACTTTTTGAGCCACGCGAGCAGGGGTGCCCAACAGACGCTCTACGATATTGGGTAGCAGCTTGTTGTCCTCGATCCGGCCAAACTTTCGCTTAAACCATATGGATTCTTCGAGAGACTCAAACATAACGGTCTTTATGAAGTCTTGTACCGGTCACCAATTTCTCTTTTGAAAAATAATGGAAAAAGATAGGCATTTGCAATAGCAACAATGGCAAAAACTATCAATGCGTCAGCCATGCTGAAAAGATAGAATTCCTTAAGCTCATGAACATAATGGTTCATGTAAACCGCTGCCAGACTAATGAAAAAAAGACAGACCAGACCATATATTTTTAAACTGCGAATCAACCAAGTTCCCTTCAATGACGGCCATGAGACATAAAATATCCAGGCCGCCGCAAGCCACATCATGAAATTGTAAAAAAACGAAACGACATAGTCACCACCATCAAACATTGCATCAAAACAGTCGGGATGCTCCGGTACGACACGATGCATCTTATCCATGATGGTCAAGGCCTCAATGGGTCCACCGACGATGTAGCGTATAACGTTGAGCAACACTACGAATACGAGAAATTTAAAAACAGTTTTCATCTATCTTAATATCGAATTCCAACAAGATAATAAAACCCTAAAGTCCATTACCTCGACCAAAGTGTGAAAAAATTAACCTTGGAATAAAACTATTTTGCCGTGTTAGACTCATAGTATTATTGAAAGTACAGATTTGGAAAAAGCCGGACCACAAAACGATTGGATTGCTTTGATCTGTTCTGGTGACAGGAACGCAATGAATGCTCTGGTGCAAAAGTACTACGTCAGGATATTTCATTATCTCTGGCGATATATGGGAAACAAGGAAGTGGCAAAGGACCTGACCCAGGCTACATTTACGATCGTGCTGGCAAGGCTTCGTCAGCTTAGAGATCCCGGTAAACTTACATCCTGGATTTATCGCATTGCTCATAATGAGGCTCACGCTGAGGTTATGCGAAGAGGAAGATTGCACTTGGTCGCAATGGATCACCAACATGATATCGAGGACGCAGGTCAAAACAAGCTGGAAGAAATGGAAAAGAAGGAGCGAGGGGAATTGATACAGAAAGCTTTGTCAACCATTCCTCCGGAACAATTAGAAGTGGTCATCTTGAAACAGTATGAAGAACTGACCTTCAGAGAGATCGCTGATATACTCAGCTTATCCGAAAATACCGTGAAGAGTCGCATGTACTATGCATTAAAAGCATTGAAAAAAACTTTAAAGGACCATCCCATTATTAAAGACCTCTACCATGAAGCATCCTGAATCTAACAAAGATCGAATTATGGACTACCTGTTTGGCAATATGTCCATTCATGAGAAGTCTGAATTTGAGCGTACGATGGAAACGAATGATGCGGTAAAAAATGAAGTTAGTGAATTCAGGTCTGTCAAGGATTACCTGGATACCTGGAAGGAAGAAGAAGTTGAGATTCCGCCTCTTGAAGAACTTGTCTATCTGCCGCGTTCCGAGAAGAGATCTTTCTTTATCAAAAAATGGATTCCGGCGATTGCAGCAGGCCTTCTCTTGTTGCTGTTTGCACTGGCCTGGCTTTCAGAAGTTCAAATTAATTATGAACCTGGAAGAACCGTTATTTCATTCGGATCTGCGAAGACAGAACCACCCATCGAGGTCTTACAGGTCGAAATGGAAAAACTGCTCGATGCATATAAGGAACAAGTCAATGATGAAATCAACTCCATTGTGCCTCAGTTGGAGGAAATCAATCAACGAGTTTTGGATTTGGCGGAAAGAAGAACCGATCACGC
>JBFKOL010000408.1:0-3420 GCA_041628815.1 Saprospiraceae bacterium
TAAGAAATCAAATGACTTATTGTATCGCTTCTGAGCCTCAGTTTCCCGAAGTTCATTATAGGCGGCTTTCAGTTCATTGTAAACTTCAAGGTAAGTTTTGTAATTCGTACCCCTATCATTTTTCAGGGAGATGATGGCTTTTGTAGGTGACTCAGCCATATCTTCCCTTTTTGTGGGATTCATGATAAATTCCTTGGCATTTTCCTTCAGATCCCGGACCCCCATCAATTCACCTCTCACCAAAAGCTGGTTTGATGCATTGACAAGTACAGAATAAACATTCCGCGTCTTCATTTTCTGAACATCAGGTTCTTCATTGGACCATGGTGGCAACTTGACCAGCACCCCTTTGTCGACATCAATCGTTGTTGTCACCAAAAAGAAGATCAAAAGCAGGAAGGCAATATCTGCCATAGATCCAGCATTGATCTCATTACTGAGCCGATCCCTAGAATTCTTCTTTGCCATTTTATTTAAAGAAATTTAATACTTCCATGATAACAATTGCCACGGCTGACAATACAGCCAGGAGTACCGTTGTTTTTAACCCGCCGCTTATGACCTTGCTGACGCCATCAGTGATCGCAAACCGGTCCATGAGCTCTCTCATACCTGCATCGGTCTCTACAGCACTCATAGAGTACAACGCAAAAAATACAACAGCCAATATACCGATGCCTATTAAAAATTTGATAGACCCTTTAGGATCGGAAATAAGACTGTACAGGCTGAAGAGAACCCACGCAATGAGAGCTATAACTATAAGGATCAGAACCACTAAAACGGCTGGATTAAAAAAATCGAAAGACTGATCAGGATTGTTCTTCATGATGCTGTTCAGATCATCGGATAAACTGTAACCGGCTCCTGAAATTCCCATGGTCATGGAGAGAATGGCAACTGCGATAGCAATGATGCCGAGACCCAAGGCAAACAACTGACCATTCTTTGTGAGTAATTTATACATAATAAATGGTAGTTCTGTTTAATTATTTAAATAACCCGTTGTTGGCCATAACATCAACGAGGCCAATTGAAGCTTCTTCCATTTTATTGACAATACCATCGATCTTCGATACGATATAATTGTAAAATATCTGGAGGATAATAGCCACGATAAGTCCAAAAACAGTCGTCAACAGGGCCACCTTGATACCCCCTGCCACAACAGATGGCGAAAGGTCACCGACAGCTTCGATCCTGTCAAAGGCCGTGATCATACCAATAACCGTTCCCATGAACCCAAGCATCGGGGCAATGGCAATGAAAAGCGAGATCCAAACAAGACCTTTTTCAAGAAGGCCCATCTGAACTGAACCATAAGAGACGATCGCTTTTTCCACAGCTTCAGGTCCGTCCTGGGCATTTCTTAATCCTTCATACAAAACACTCGCCGTTGGGCCAGGTGTAGATTTGGCCACTTCCTTGGCACCTTCAAGGTCCCCTGAAGCCAGGCTTTCATCAATCTTGCTTAAGAGCTTGGAAGTGTTTGTCGTTGCAATGTTGAGTGTAATGATTCTTTCAATACAGAAAGCAAGACCGAGAATGAGCGTGATCAGTACAAGGCTCATAAATCTCCAGTCTCCTTCAATAAACTTTTCCTTTAAGATCTGGAAAACACCACCACCTGATTCTGCACTTGCCTGAGCCGCAAGGTCGCCAAAACCAATGATAGCACACCCAAAAAATAAAACACTAACGAGAATAATTCTTCGCATGATAAAATTCGTTTTTCTTGATTAAAGACTAATTATGAAATTGGTTCAAAACCCTAAAATAGAAATAATTGCATTAGTTGTATAATGATATCAGGCAAATTTTTAAAAGACTTTATCAAATATCATGAATAAGTCTTTCACGCAATTCCGAAACACAATCTTTATAGGAAACATCATAGAAAAACCGTCACAAATTGCACTAGACAAGTGACCTTTGACCATCAAAAGCATGAAAGGGGATGAAAAGGAAGCGGAGAGTGAGGGATTCGAACCCTCGATACCCTTTTGGGGTATACACGCTTTCCAGGCGTGCCTCTTAAGCCACTCGAGCAACTCTCCCGGGACCACAAATTTACATTTTAATTTGATAGATATTCTGGGCATTCAATGTTGTTTTTTCCATGACGACTTCCACATCGTCTTTTCGAAGCTGGGATACTTTTTCGGCGACAAACGCGATATAAGAAGATTCATTGCGTTTGCCCCTGTAGGGAACGGGTGACAGGTACGGGGCATCGGTTTCCAAAACCATGTTTTCGTAAGGCATGTACCTCACCATTTCATCCAAACCCGCATTCTTATAGGTGATCACGCCCCCCAATCCCATCAGGAAATTCAGGTCCGATACTTCCCGGCACTGGTCAACAGTTCCGTTGAAACAATGAAATATCCCCTTCAAACTGCCATCCTGGTGGGTTCTAATCAATTCGATCGTCAAATCAAGGGAATCCCTCGAGTGGATGATAATCGGCACATCGTACTCCTTTGCCCATTCAATTTGTTGTTCAAAGGCGTCGATTTGCTCCTTCTTATAAGTTTGATCCCAGTACAGGTCTATCCCTGTTTCCCCAATACCGAAATATGACCGCCTGGACAATACGGATTTTATAAACGCAAGTTCATCCCTGTAATCGCTATTCACCGAGCAGGGATGTAATCCCATAAGCGGGTGGCACAGGTCCGGATAGGCATCACAGAGTCGATGCAGGTCATTGATGGAATTGCGGTCAATATTGGGTAAAAATATCCCCGATATCTTTAGTAATTTTGCTCTGTTCACGACGTCATCAATGTCGTGCTTGAACTGCTGTAGATAGAGATGTGCGTGCGTATCGATTAACATAACAGGGTAATCTTGAAGAAAAACAAAAGTAAATATTATGTGGTTTGGGTTGGTCAAAAACCTGGCATTTATACCACCTGGCCGGAATGCCAGGCCCAGATTATGGGCTTTCCCAATGCAAAATACAAATCCTTTAAAACCAGGAAAGAAGCAGAAGAGGCCTCTTCAGAATCAGCCCAGCGCCATATTTCAAAAACGAAGAAAAAGCCGTCTCCTAAAGCTCGAAATATAGCCGACATAGTACAGAAAAGCATTAGTGTGGACGCAGCTTGTAGCCGCAATCCCGGCATTATGGAATACAGGGGGGTGAAGACATATAATGGAGAAGAAATCTTCAGGAAAGGACCCTATATGGGCGGGACTAATAATATCGGGGAATTTCTTGCCCTGGTTCATGCCCTTGCGTTATTAAAAAAGAAAGGGATGGATAAAGTAGTCATTTATACGGATTCGAGAACAGCAAAGTCGTGGGTGGAGAAGAAAAGTGTCAAAACGACCTTGAAGAAAGATGCCCACAATACATTGATATTTGAATTGATTGACAAGGCCCTGGCCTGGCTGAAAAATAATACCTTCCAA